>JBHIBC010000008.1:0-62796 GCA_046758905.1 Acidobacteriota bacterium
CGACCCGCCGCAAGGGTCACTTCGTCGAGCGCCTCCTCGACGGCGTGCGACGCGGCCACGCTCGGGGGCGCGTGACCAAGCCCGGTACCCCTACGAAGAAGGCCCGCCCGACCAAGGCGGTGCCCCGAAAGGGTCCGAAGGAGGAGAAGGCCTCCTCGAAGCGGCCGAGGGCCCCGCACAAGAGACCGAAGCCCAAGGATCGCTGAGGCCCCGGGGGCGCGGGTTCGCCCCTCCGGCGCCCGTTTCCTTGACGGGCTCGAGACCCGTGTGGTAGATCACGGGCGCCCATGGCGATCCTGCCGATCCTCCGCTACCCCCACGAGATCCTGCTGACCGAATCCGACCCGGTGCGGGAGATCACTCCCGACGTCGAGCGCCTCGTCCGGGACATGATCGAGACCATGCACGCCGCTCCGGGCGTCGGTCTCGCCGCCAATCAGATCGGCGTCGCCAGGCGGATCGCCGTGGTCGATCTCTCGGTGGGCGAGGACAGGGATCAGCTGATGGTCCTGATCAACCCACGCGTGCTCGAAAATTGCGGCCGTTATCTCGAGGACGAGGGGTGCCTGAGCCTCCCCGGATTCACCGAACGGGTCTGGCGCCCCGAGCGGTGCGCGGTGGAGGCGATGGGTCTCGACGGGAGGATCCACCGGCTGGAGGGCGAGGGCCTCCTGGCCCGGGCCCTCAACCACGAGATCGATCACCTCAACGGCCGTCTGTTCATCGAGCACCTGAGCGCGCTCAAGCGCCGGCTGATCAAGAAGAAGATCCACAAGCAGATGCGGGCCGGCGACTGGGATCTCGTGCCCGCCTGAGCGGTTGCCGTGCGGCTGCTGTTCATTGGGACCCCCGACTTCGCAGTGACGTCGCTGCGCGCGCTGCTCGACTCGCGCCACGAGGTGGCCGCCGTCCTCACCAGGCCCGACCGTCCTCGGCTGCACCGGTCCTCCGCCCCCGGGCCCTCGCCCGTCAAGACCGAAGCTCGCTCGCGCGGGCTCCGGGTGCTGCAGCCCGAGACGCTGTCCGAGCCCGGGCTGTTGGCGGATCTGGTCGGGCTCGCTCCGGACGCGATCGTCGTCGTCGCGTACGGCCGGATCCTGCCCCCCGAGATCCTGGGGTTGCCGCCGCGCTGGTGCATCAACCTGCACGCGTCGCTGCTCCCCAAGTATCGCGGGGCCGCCCCGGTGGCCCGCGCGGTGATGGCGGGGGAGAGGGTGACCGGCGTGACCACGATGAGGATGGATAAGGGGCTTGATACCGGAGACATCCTCCTGCAGCGCGAATGCCCCATAGGTCTGGACGAGACGACGGGGGAGCTCACCTCCAGGCTGGCCCCGCGGGGTGCCGACCTGCTCGTGGAGACACTCGATCGGCACGAACGGGGCGCGCTCGAGCCGCGGCGCCAGAACCCGCAGGAAGCCACCCAGGCCCCGCCGCTCAGCAAGGCGGACGGCCGGATAGACTGGTCGCGCGGCGCGGTCGAGATCGCCAACCGGGTCCGCGCCTGCAACCCCTGGCCCCTCGCGTTCTCGTTCCTGCGGGGGCGGCCGGTCAAGATCCTGCGGTCGGAGGTGAGCTTCGAATCGGGCGCCGGCGGACGGCGGGGTGTCCCCGGCCAGGTGATCGACGCGGACGGGAGGAGGATCCTGGTGCAGTGTCACGGCGATTCGCGGCTGGCCATCCTGAAGATGCGGTTCCGGAGCGGACGCACCGTCTCGGCCCGCGACGCCGTGAACGGACGACTGATCCGCGTGGGGGATGTCCTTGCCTCCCCGCCCGGCGGCTGAACGCGGCGCCCGATCCGAGGCCGTCGCCATCCTGCTGGCGGTCGATGAGGGGCGCGACCACTCGCACAGGCTGTTGCGCGGCCTGCCGGAGGGGATGGACAAGCGCGAGCGGGGGCTGGTCACCGAGCTGGTCTACGGCGTCCTCCGTCGGCGCCGAGCGCTGGATCGGGTCATCGCCCGATATGCCGTCCGCCCGCCGGGGCGCATCGACCCCTTCCTGCTGAACGCCCTGCGCATCGCCCTCTACCAGATCCTGTTCCTCACCCGGATCCCGCGGGCCTCCGCCGTCGACGAATCGGTGCGCCTGGTCCTGCGCAGCAGGGGGCGCGCGCTCGCGTCGTTCGCCAACGCGGTCCTGAGGGCCGCCTGCCGCGGCGTCGCCGACCGCGGAGCTGCCGCCGTCCTGGCGCCGAGTCCTTCGCCCGACCCGGCACGGTCGCTCAGCGAGGCGCATTCCTTCCCGCTCTTTCTCGTGCGGCGATTCGTCCGCCGGTACGGGACGGCCGGCGCCGAGGCGCTGCTCGAGACTCTGAACCGCCCGGCCCCGATCGTCCTGCGGCCGGTGCGCCTCGGCGCCGCAGAGGCGGCGCGGCGGCTGGCGCGGGAGGGCGTGGTGGTGGCCCCCTCGCCGGTGCTGCCCGGGGCGCTGCGGGTTGTGAGGGGATCACCCCGGCGCACGCGCCTCTTCGGTGCGGGGCGGATCTACATCCAGGACGAGGCCTCGCAGTTGGTCGGTCTGCTCGCGGTCCCGCCGCGGCGGCCCGGCGCGAGCCTGCTCGACATGTGCTCCGCGCCGGGCGGGAAGATCCTGATGATCGCGGAGCGCTCGCGACCGGATCAGGGTCCGACCGTCGCGGCCGACGTGGGCCGCGCGCGCATGAGGCTGCTCGACGAGAACCTGAGCAGGGCCGGCGTCGCCCATGTCCACAAAGTGATCATGGATTCCGCGCTCCCCGCGCTCAGGGCCCGCTTCGACAGCGTGCTGCTGGACGCGCCGTGCTCCGGAACCGGCATCATCCGCCGCCGCCCCGAGATCCGCTGGAGGAGGACGGAGGCCTCGATCCGCGACTTCGCTCTGAAGCAGGCGCGACTGCTCGACGCCGGAGTCTCGCTCCTCCGCCCCGGAGGGCACCTGGTGTACGCGGTCTGCAGCCTCGAGCCCGAGGAGGGGCCCGCGCAGATCGAGCGTTGCCTCGAGCGACACCCGGGCCTGCGCGCGATCGACCCGCGCCCTCGCCTCCCCGAGGCGGCCCGTCGGATGGTCGACGGGCACGGTTTCCTCGTGACCCTGCCCCATCGCGACGACACCGACGGGTTCTTCGCCGCGCTCATTCGGCTGCGGGCGTGAGGCTCCGGTTGGGAGTCCTTGAGCCGCTGTGCTACCATGCAGCGCCGCATGGGCGCGCGCCGGCCGCGCTCTCGAGGGGCGGCGGGATCGGTGATGAAGCTTCCCGGAAGACAGGCTCTGCGGCGCCACATCATCCTGGCCGCCAAGCTCGCCGCGCTCGGGATCCTGCTGGCCGTCGTCGCCGCGTACAGCGCCTACTTCACGGTCAGGCGGTCGATCTCGGGCCGCGAGGTCGAGGTCCCGGACCTCACCGGCATGACGGTCGAGGCGGCGACCGCCTCTCTCGAGGCCCATGGGCTGGTGCTCGAGGAGGCCGCCCGCCGCAACGACGACCGGCTGCAGGCCGGGCTCGTGCTGGAACAGGATCCGCCTCCGGGCACGGGCATCAAGATCCAGCGCAAGGTCAAGGTCGTGGTCAGCCTCGGAGACCGGGTCAATCCGATCCCCGATTTCAGGGGCGGCGCCGCCCGCAAGGCCCAGATCACCCTTCAGCAGCAGGGCATGAAGATGGCCGGCCAGGTCTATGTCTACACCAGGCGGGAAGAGGAGAACCTGGTGATCGGCCAGGACCCTCACCCCGGAAGCGCCGGCTGGCCCGAGGGCGGGATCGGCCTCCTGATCAGCCGGGGTGATCGTCCGCTCACCTACGTGATGCCGGACCTCATCGGCCGGCCGCAGGCCCAGGTTCTGTCTTTCCTCTCCCGTTCGGGCCTCAGGCCCGGGCCCGTGCGTCGGGCACCGGGCCACCCGGCTCCGGCCGGTACGGTGGTGGCGCAGAGTCCGCTCCCGGGATACCCCGTGCGTCACGGCGACCTGGTGACGCTCACCGTCGCGGCGCGGGGCGGCGAAGGTGGCTAACGCGCCCGCGACCCGGCGGGGCCGGCGCCGGGCCGGGACGCGGGCCCGCCTCCCCCGGGCACCGGCCCTCGCGCCCTCCCTGCTGTCCGCCGACTTCGCGCGGCTGGCCGATGAGATCGCGGCCGCCGAACGCGGAGGGGCGAGGCTCCTGCACCTCGATGTCATGGACGGGCGCTTCGTGCCGAACCTGACTATCGGCGTTCCCGTCGTGCGGTCGGTCCGGCGGGTGACCCGCCTCCCGCTGGATGTGCACCTGATGATCCAAGAGCCCGACCGATTCGTCGAGCGATTCGCGCGCGCGGGCGCCGACATGATCTCCTTTCATCAGGAGGCGGTGTCGCACGTGCACCGGACGATCCACTACATCAGGGAATGCGGCGTGGCCGCCGGGGTGGCGCTCAATCCGGCTACCCCGCTCACCATGATCGAAGAGGTCCTGGAGGACCTCGACTTCGTGCTGCTCATGTCGGTCAACCCCGGGTTCGGGGGTCAGCGGTTTATCCCCTCCGTGATGTCCAAGGTCGCCGCTCTGCGCCGCGCGATCGACGAGACGGGCTCCGCGGCGATGATCGAGGTGGACGGCGGGATCAGTCCGGACAACCTGGTGAGCCTGAGGCGGAGCGGCGCGGACATCTTCGTCGCCGGCTCCGCCGTGTTCGGCGGCCGGGATCCCCGGCGCCGGGTTCGCTCCATGGTGGCCCGGTTGGAGAGCGCGGGCGGGCGTGGTTGAGGACCTGCCGTGTCGAGCCAGGAGGGCGTGGTCAGGGTCAGGGTCCGCTACCCCGAGGTCGACCGTATGGGCGTGGCGCACCACACGGTGCACCTCATCTGGTTCGAGATCGGCCGCACCGAATGGCTCCGATCGCATGGCCTGCCGTACGCGCGTATCGAGGCCGGGGGGATCTTCCTGCCGGTCATCGAGGCGCGCTGCGCCTACCACGCTCCAGCGCGCTACGACGACGTCCTGATCGTTCGTTCCGCCGTCGCGGCCTCGAGCCGAGCACGGGTGACGTTCACCTATCGCGTGGAGAGGGAGGCGGACGGTGCGCTGCTCGCCACCGGGCGCACGACCCACGCGGCCGTGGACGGTCGCGGTCGTCCCCGCCCCCTGCCCGACCCGCTCAGGGAGCTGTTGGGTTGACGCGGGGGGGCGAAGCCCGGGCCGCATGCGTGACGCTCCTCCTGGTGATGGCGGCGCTGCTGGCCGCCCCCGCCTGCGGCGCGAAGCGCCGAAACGCCAAGGAACCCGTGCCGCCCGAGCGGGTCTACGAGATGGCCGTCCGGAAGATGAAGAAGAAGAAGTACTACCGAGCCCGCACCATGCTGCAAGATCTCCTGCCGCGCATCCCGCCGGATGATCGCGACCTGCTGCCGCGCGTGCAGCTGGCCATCGCCGACAGCTACTTCGCGGCTCGGGGCCTGCTCAATTTCGGCGAGGCCCTCAACTCCTACCGCAATTTCCTGACCTACTTCCCCGACCACCCGAAGGCCGACCACGCCCAATACATGGTCGCGATGTCCCTCTTCGAGCAGGTCCTGGCCCCCGACAGGGACCAGAGCCTGACGCGTCGGGCGATCGACGAGTTCCGCAAGGTCGAGACTCTCTACCCCGAGAGCCCTTACGTCGAGAAGGCGCGTCGGAAGATCGAGGAGGGCTTCGACCTGTTGGCCGAGCACGAGAGGGTGATCGGCTGGTTCTACCAGAAGCGCAAGATCTGGGGCGCCGCGATCAGCCGCTACCGAACCATCCTCATCGAGTACCCGCGCTACTCCAAGCGGTCCAGGGTGCTCTTCGATCTCGGCCGCTGCCTGCTCGCCGCCGGCAAGCGCACGGAGGCCGAGGCGTTCTTCGAGCGCCTGTCACAGGAGGCGTCCGACAGCGACATGGTGGCGGAGGCCGAGAAGCTCCTGGCCAAGGACGAGAGGCGCCGGGCCAGAGCGGCGCGGAGGGAGCGCCGATGACGGCAGTCGTCTCCCGTCAGGAGCGTGCGGGCGCACGGCGGCGCCCCCTGACGGTGATCGTCCCCACGTACAACGAGGAGGCGAACCTGCAGGAGTGCCTCGCATCGGTGAGCTTCGCGGACGAGATCCTGGTCGTCGACTCCTACAGCACCGACGACACGCTGGCCATCGCGCGCCGGTTCGGGGCGCGGATCCTGCAGCACGAGTACGTGTACTCCGCGCGGCAGAAGAACTGGGCCATCCCTCAGGCCTCCCACGAGTGGATCCTCCTGGTGGACGCGGACGAGCGGGTGACGCCGGACCTGCGGGAGGAGATCCTGGAGCTGCTGAGCGCCGTTCCGCGGCACGAGGGCTACTGGATCAGCCGCACCAACCATTTCCTCGGCCGGCGCATGCGGCACTGCGGGTGGGGCAGCGACCGGGTGATCCGCCTCTTCCGCCGCGACCTCGCCCGCTACCGGGACCGGAAGGTCCACGCCGAGATCGATCTCCCGGGGCGCCTGCCGTGCCTGCGCCATCCTCTCGAGCACCACACCTTCCGATCTTTCGCCCAGTATCTGAGGAAAATGCAGCTGTACGGCGAGTGGGGCGCCGCGCAGATGTACGACGAGGGCCGGCGGGCGGGTGCCCTGACGATCCTGATCCGACCCTTGGTGCGCTTCCTGAAGATGTACCTGGTGCGGCTGGGGTTCCTGGAGGGCGCCCACGGGCTGGTGCTGTCGATGCTGGGCGCCTTCAGCGTCTACCTCAAGTACGCCCGCCTCTGGGAGCTGACCCTGCGCGGGGGCCCCGGCTCGATGCCCCCGGGCGTCGAGGCGGCAGGCCCCCTGGTCCGCGAGCAGATCGGACGGATGGTCGACGAGGAGGGGGCAGCCGGGCGCCCGGCCGACCGGGGGGGCGCGTTCGGCTCGTCGCCCCCTCAGCGCTGATGCCGACCACCATCCTCCACGTCAACACGGAGCGCTCCTGGAGGGGGGGTGAGGCCCAGACGCTCCTCCTCGCCCGGGGGCTCGAGGCGCGCGGACACCGCTGCCTCCTCATCGTCCAGCCGGGGAGCCCGCTCGCGGCGCGCGCGAGCGGGGCAGGGCTCGAGACGATCCCGGTACGGGTGAGGGGAGAGCTCGACCTCGCCGCGGCGCGGCGCATCGCGGCGGCCCTCGAGCGGGAGAAGGTGGGGCTGCTGCACTATCACACGGGGCATGCGGTGACGCTCGGGACGGTCGCGACCCTGCTCGCCGGCCGGCGCCCGGCGGTGGCGTCGCGTCGTGTGTCGTTCCCCTTCCGGAGCCGCCTCGTGGGCCGGCTCAAGTACCGGCTGCGCGTCGATCGCGTCGTGGCGGTCTCCGAGGCGATCCGGGCGCGGCTGATCGCGCAGGGCCTCGATCCCCGTCGTGTCGTCGTGATCCACTCGGGCATCGATCCGGACCGCTTTTCGGGCGGCGACCGGGCGCGCTTCCGCGCGTCGATCGGGGGTCCCGCGGTCCTCCCGGAGCGCGGGGCGCCCCTCATCGGGACCGTGGGGCACCTCGCGGCCCACAAGGGAATCGACCTGTTCCTCGAGGCGGCGGCCCTGGCGGCCAGGGAGCTTCCGGGGGCGCGTTTCGTCATCGTCGGGCGCGGCGAGCGCGAGGCCTCTCTGCGCCGCCTGGCGGCCCGCCTGGGCATGGCGGGCAAGGCGATCTTCACCGGGTTCCGGGACGACATGCCCGACGTGTACGCGGGCCTGGACCAGCTCGTGCTGGCCTCGTCGTCCGGGGAAGGGTCCCCGGCGGTGATCAAGGAGGGGATGGCGGCGGGGCTCCCGGTTGTGGCGACATCGCTCGCCGGTCTGGACGAGATCGCGGAAGACGGCCGCCATGCGCTGCTCACTCCTCCGGGCAACGCGCCGGCGATGGCGCGCGCCATGATCCTGCTGGCGACGGACCCGGCCCTGCGCGCCCGCCTCGTCGAGGCCGCCAGGGTGCGGGTACGGGAGTTCTCCGCCGACAGAATGGTCGAGCGAACGGAGAGCATCTACCGCGAGATCGGCGCGGTGCCCCCCTAGAGCAGGCGCCCCTGCCCGGGGGGGCGCGGCTCCGGCTCGACCATGCTGCGCAGCTCGGGGTAGGCGTCGCAAAGATCGCTCGGCGCCCGGACGCGCCGCCGCTCGACGGCCGACTTGAGCATCAGCGCGTTGGCCGGACCCTTGCCGCGGTAATGGTTGTTGGCGATGATGATCACGCGGTCGGCCCTCTCGTGCAGGCGGGCGATCCTCTCCACCCAGGGGTGAAGTTCCTCCAACGGATATAGGTAGTCGTAGCGACGGAAGGCGGGCCGACCGGTCGCGAACCATTCGGCGGCGTTGCGGCCGTGTAGGCGGACGTACGCCACGCGCGAGGTCACGTGTCGGGTCGGGCGCAGCGTCGCGCCCACGGCCGGCTGGTCGATGTTGCAGAACCCGACGCCGAGCCGGGACAGAAAGCGCAGGGCGTCCTCGTTGTCCCAGCTCCGATGACGGAACTCGGCGACCAGCGGCAGCCCCTCGAGACGCGCGGCGAGCCTGCTGACGTGGCGCCTGTTGTCGGGCTCGTCGTGGAAGGAGTGTGGGAACTGCAGCAGCACCGCGTCGAGCAGCCCCTCCGACGCGAGGGGAGCGACGCCTCGGCGGAACCGATCGGAGGCGTCACGGATGTCGACGTCCGACAGGCGCGCCGCACCCCCGGCCGGCGGCGTGTCCGGCCGGCCGGCTCCCTCACCGTGGGTCAGCGTGCGGAAGAGCTTGGCGGTGAACCGGCAGGACCCCGCGGAGCCCAGCCGCCGAGCCCAGCTGCGGCACAGGGCGGCCTCCGGCAGCCGGTAGAAGGTCGAGTTGATCTCGATCGCGTCGAAGTACCGGGCGAGGAACCTCAGCCTGTCGAATCCGCGCCCGGGCCGCGCCGGGTAGACGATACCGGCCCAGTCCGGATAGTCCCAGCCCGCGACTCCGATGCGGATCACACGGCACCTCGCCTCCCGATTGTCGCGCCCTCGGAGGCCGCCCGGGGCCGAGATTGACCGAAACGGTCAATGCTGTTAAAATGTACTCCTAAATTCACAGCGCGTGACCGCCCCCCACAGCGGTTCCCACGTATTGCGGAGGCAGCCTTGGAATTCAACATCGGCGACAAGGTCGTCTACCCGAACCACGGTCTGGGCATTATCGAGCAGATCGAGACCCGCCCCTGCGGCGACCGGATGGAGGAGTTCCTCCGTCTGCGCATCATCTCCAACGACAGCACCGTCATGGTGCCCCGCAACAACGCCAAGCACGTCGGGCTGCGCCGCGTGATCTCGAAGAAGGAGATCGACGAGGTCTTCGATGTCCTCAAGGACAGGAAGATCCGGGTGTTCGATGACTGGAAGGGGCGCTTTCAGGAGAACTCGGACAAGATGCGGACCGGCTCCATCACCGAGGTGGCCCGGGTGTTCAAGACCCTCAGCCACCTGGCCCTCCAGAAGACCCTCTCGTACCGGGAACGGCGGATGCTGGACAAGGCCAGGTACCTGATCGTCAGCGAGATCGCTGAAGTCGAGAGGGTGGCGCCCACGGAGATCGAGGTGCGTGTCGATCGAGCCGTGACGCGGGGCATCAAGCAGATCCGGGACCGCTGATCTCGGACATCTCGGATGAATGGACCAGTTCCTCCTGCAGGCGGTGACGGCGGAGGTCGCCGGCCGGCTCGTCGAGCATGAGGTCCTGCGCGTCAGCTACACGGGTCTGCATCGCTACCTGCTGCGTTTCGCCACCCCCCGCCGCGACAACCTGCTGATCTCCGTCCGCCCCGACCTCCCCCGATTCCACCTTCTCGTGGGCGGCGGACGCGCGCGCGAAGCCCGGCCCGATCCTTTCGCCGCGCGGCTCGACGGTGAGCTCGCCGGGGCGGTCCTGACCTCCGCGACGCTGCAGCCCTGGGACCGCGTCGTCGATCTCCGTTTCAGATTGCCGCGGCGGGAGGACGCCTCGAGCGGACGGCGTCTCGTGGTCGAGCTTCTAGGACGCTCGGCGAACCTGTTGCTGCTCGAGCCGGACGGGACCATCCGGGCGTACGCGCGCCGGCTGAAGAGCCGGTTCCGCACGCCCGCCTGCGGCGCGACCTACCGGCCGCCTCCGGGACGGGAGATGTACAGCGACATCCCCCTCGGTCCCGCAGCCCTGGCGATGATCCGCGACCGGTTCGACGGCCCGGTCGAGTTTCTCCTGCCGCTGAGCCCCCTGCTGGCCGACGACCTGCTCTACGCCGCGGCCGGCGGCCCGACGGCCGCCGAGGAGCGCCTGCGCGAGATCCTCGAGGCGGCGCGAGGCAGCGCCTGGTCGCCCCGCGTCTACTCCACGCGCCCCCTGCGGGACTTCGAGGAGGGGGATCCGGTCCGCAGCGGAGACATCCTGGTGGCGGCGTTCCCGGTCCGGTGGTTCGAGCGGGGCGGCGGTGCGGCCCCGGCGAGGATCGGGTCCGCGTACGCGAGCCCGTCGGAGGCCGCCTCGGTCGGTCTCGGCCTCCTGGAGAGGCTGCGCGATTTCCAGGCCGCGCGCGAGCACCACCGCGCCTTGATCCGCAGAGAGATCGCCAGGCTGAGCCGACTGCAGCGGAAGCTCGAGGAGGAGATGGAGCGGGCGCACGAGTGCGAGCGGTCCCGGCGCATGGCGGAGGCGCTGCTCGCCGGCCTGTCCGGCGCGATCGCGCGGGGCGGGGTGGCGACCGTCCCGGATCCCTACGACCCCTCCGCCGGACCGCTGCGGGTCCCGATCGATCCGTGGGTGTCGCTCCAGGCAAACGCAGAGCGGCTCTTCGATCGTTATAAGAAGGGCAAGCGCGGCGTCGCGATGATCGGCACGCGGCTGGCGGCGGTGCGCGGGCGGCTGGAGGAATGGCGGGCGCTGCGCCGCCCGGCCGACGAGGTGCGCAGCCCGGACCACCTCGACCACCTGCGCGAGCGGATGGGGCGCCTCGGGCTGGTCCACGCGCCGCGTTCCGGGAGGTCGGAGCCCCGGCCGCGGAGCGGCGCAGCGACGGCGCGCGTCCGCCGGCACGCGACCCGCGACGGCTTCGACATCCTGGTGGGGCGGAGCGGCGACGAGAACGACACGCTCACCTTCCACGTCGCCTCGCCATGGGACTTCTGGCTGCACGCCGCGGGCCACCCCGGGGCGCACGTGGTCGTCCGCAACCCCCGTCGGCTCAAGTCGATGCCGGAATCGACCCTGCGCGCAGCGGCGGAGATCGCCGCCTATTACAGCGGCGCCCGCGGAGAGGGAAAGGTCGAGGTGCACTTCACTCAGCGCAGGCACGTTCTGAAACGGAAGGGGATGGCGCGCGGCCGGGTCATCCTGCGGCGCCACTCCACGATCCGGGTGACCCCTCGGCTGCCGACCTCGCCCCTCGAGGACGTCTGAAGGGGGGAGAGGGTGGCGGGCCAGGGGACGAAGCCGGGCGAGACGCTCCTCGCGCGGCCCCGCCTCGGCCGGCGCGTCGCGCAGATCGATCACGCGTATAATCCGCACGCGGGGCACGAGAGCCGGCGGGCACCGATCCGAGCCTCGGACGGGCGCCGTCCGTCGCCGCTACATCTTCGCTCGAGTCGAGATACATGATTCCCAGCACGCCCTCTGCGTGGGCCGCGATCTGATGGGGGCCGATCTGGCGGTGCGCCTCAAGGAGTGCATCCAGGCAAAGCCGGCGCCGTGGGGGAACGTGACCTGCGACGAGCCCGAGGGGAGGGCGCGAGGGGCGGGTCGCGGCGGGCTCCGGGGGCGCGCAGGATGAAGCGGCTCGATCGGCTGTCGCTGCGCGGCATCGAGTGCCGTTGCCGCATCGGCGTCTCCGGGGAGGAGCGTCGCGAGAGGCAGACGATCGAGGTCGACCTGGAGCTGTTCGCCGACCTCGACGAGGCGGGGCGCACCGGCGACCTCGCCCGGACCATCGACTACAGGGCCGTCTGCGACGCGGTCCGCGGCCACCTGGAGGCCGGCACCTTCCACTTGGTCGAGGCCGCGGCCCGAAGCGTCCTCGAGCGGGTCCTGGAGATGTTTCCGGTCCGCTCGGCTCGCGTCCGGGTCCGCAAATTCATCCTGCCGCGCGTCGCCCACATCGAGGTCGAGATGGAGCGCGGCCGGGAGGGCTGAGGGCCCGAGGATCCTGGCCTCGATCATGGCGACGACCGAAGTGCGTCGGCACGCCAGCTTGCGCCCCTTGCGGATCGGGCTCGAGGCAGGCGGTTCGCGGCAGTGCAGGGAGGCCCGTCCCAGCAAGTCGCGGTGCGGCCGATGCCCTCAGGGGCGCCGGGGCCCACCCTGAGGTGGGGGAACAGGGGGAGGGCCCTCTCGTCGGAAGAGATCGCACGTCCTAGGCCTGGACCCGCCCGAGCCGTCCCGGGCGCGCTGAGCCGGCCTCATGGCCCGTTTGCAGATGCCGCGGGGCGGGACCTATATTGAGGTTCCGTCATCGACCCTCCACGGCCCGCCCGCACGGGATCCCGGTGCCGGGGCCGCGGACGCGAGGCGGGACAGGCGACATGGCGGCGCAGAGGCTCCGGACACCACGACGCTCGCGCGGCGGCCCGAGCCTGCGGACCAGGCAGGCGCTCGGCGTCGCCGCGTTGCTGGGCGCCCTCGCAGCGCTCATGACGCTGGTCTACTCCTCCGCCCTGGCCGATCGGTCTTTCGAGATGATGCGTCGGCGTGCGGTCACGGCCGCCCGCCTGCTGGCGACCGCGGGGGAGGAGGCGATCGGCGACGGCCGGAGCGAACGCTTGCAGCGGATGTTCGAGCGGCTGGCCGGCGAGCGGGACCTGGTCCACCTCGAGCTGGTCGACGCGAAGGGACGGGTGCTCGCGCACGGCGGGACCGCGAGCCGCCCGCCACAGTATTCCCTGTTCGATGAGGACGTGGGGGCTTCCCGGGTCCCGGCGCGGCGCGCCGACCGGATGCCCGGGCTCATGGGGGAGCCGCTGTACATCTTCACCGTGCCGGTCCTGCGGCGTGAGCAGTCGGCGGCGCCCCGGCCCCGCCCATCGGCCGGCGGCTCGGTGCCCGGTCCCGGGAGCGCGGTCGCCGCGGAGCGCGGCGCGACGATCCGCCGTCCCCCGCTGGGGGAGGTGCGCCTCGCCTTCAGATCCGTCGATCTGGAGACGGCCCGGCGGGAACTGGCGTGGAAGGGGACGGGCCTGGGGCTTCTGGCCATGCTGGCGGGCGTCCTGTTCACGCAGGCGCTGGCGCGCCGTCAGGTGACCGACCCGGCCCGGCGGCTGGCCGGCCTGGCGGCCCGGATCGCGGACGGCGACCTGACACCGCGGATCGAGGAGGACCTATCCGACGAGATGGGAGAGGTCGCGGAGGCCTTCAACCGGATGATCGACAGGCTCGAGGCCATGGTCTCCGGCCTGCGCAGGAACGCGGCGCGCCTGGACGAGGCGCTCGAGGAGATCAAGGCCATCGCGGACGTGGTCGTCGCCGGGACGCGGAATCAGCAGGAGGCCGTCAAGCGGATCTCCGTCTGCGCCGACGCCGTCGCCGACTCGATCAGGAAAGTGGCGGGCAGCGTCGGCAGCCTCTCGGTGTCGTCCGAGGGGACCTCGACCTCGATCCTCGAGATGATCGCCTCGATCGAGGAGGTCGCCGGCCACGCCGACGGCCTGACCATGTCCGTGAACGATACGTCGGCGACCACCGAGGAGGTGGTCTCCGCGATCAGGGAGATCGACCGCAGTGTCGACATGCTCAACCAGTTCGTGGAGGAGACCTCGAACGCCATGGGCCAGATGAACCAGGCCATCCGGCAGGTGGAGCACAACGCCGCCGAGGGGAAGGCCATCAGCGAGCTGGTCGCCCGCAGGGCCGAGGTCGGCATGCGAGCCGTCGAGCTGACGATCGAGGGGATGGAGGGGATCTCCGGCAGCGTCCTGGAGTCGAGCCGGGTCATCGAGTCCGTGGGCCGCCGGGGCCGCGAGATCGGCCTCATCCTGAGCGTCATCCAGGAGGTCACCGAACAGACGAACCTGCTGGCGCTCAACGCGTCGATCATCGCGGCCCAGGCCGGCGAGCACGGCCGCGGATTCGCGGTGGTGGCCGACGAGATCCGCCAGCTGGCCGAGCGCACCGCCAGCAGCGCCAAGGAGATCGGCAGCCTCATCGCCTCCTTCCAGTCGGAGACGGAGCGGGCGGTGGCGGCGATGCAGGAAGGCTCGCGGAGGGTGGCGGAGGGCTCGGAGCGGTCCCGCGAAGCGGGCCGGGCGCTCGAGGAGATCCTCGAGTCGGCCCGTCGCTCGTCGACCATGGTCAGCGAGATCGCCGGCGCCACCCGCGAGCAGGCCCGCGGGAGCGAGGCGATCTCCGGGTCGGTCGATCGCGTGCGGGACATGGTGGCCCACATCAAGCAGTCGACCGCGGAGCAGACCCTCGGCTCGGAGCAGATCATGTCCGCGGTCGAGAACATGCGCGAGATGGCCGGTCACGTGAAACGGGCCACCGTGGCTCAGACCAAGGGATCGCGGCTCATCACCCAGGCGATCGAGAACGTCGCCGAGATGGTCAGCTCGATCCAGCGCGCCGCGGACGAGCAGCGCGCCGCCTCGGAGCAGATCCTCAAGGTCCTGGACGGGTTCGCCTCCGTCACCTCGGCCAACCTGGCATCGGCGACCCGCATGCGCGAGGCCATGGAGGCGCTCCGCCTCCGTTCGGGCGCGCTGCACGACGAGATCGTCCGGTTCCGGATCCGCGGGTGAGCGCGCCGCGGCCGCGTAGCCCCGCCCGCCGGAGTCCGCTCTCTGGACAGCCTCCCGGCCTTCCTGTATAGTCGGCCGTCTTCGCGAACGGCACCGGCTCCCGCACGGTCGCCGCGAGCTCCCAAGGGAAACGGCCCAGGACCGAGTTGAAGCGCGTCGCTCGCATCTCGTTCAGTCTCCTGCTGACGGTGGTCTTCCTGGCCCTGTTCGCGTCCGGCTTCGACCTCGCTGCGGCCGGACGCAGCCTGCGGGCGGCGAGCCCCGCCCTCATCGCCCTCAGCATCCTGGTCAACCTGAGCGCCTACCTGATCCGGGCCTGGCGCTGGCGCTACCTGTTGGGGCCGGTCCGAAAGAGCCTCGGCATGTACAACCTCACCTCCACGACGTTCATCGGCTTCATGGTGTCATTCGTGGTCCCTTTCCGCCTCGGCGAGGTGGTGCGCCCGGTGCTCCTGGCCCGGCGCGAGCGCCTGAGCGCGGGCTCGGCGCTGGCGACCATCGCGGTCGAGCGGCTGATGGATCTGCTCGTCGTGATCGGTCTGTTCCTGCTGTTCGTGCTGTCGTCGTCGGGATCGGAGCTGCTGGCCTCCACGGGCGAGGGCGCCTCGGGCGCCGCCTCCTACCTGCGCCGGGGGCTCTCGGCCGCCGCCTGGTCGGCCCTGATGGGCCTGCCCCTCATCGGTCTCCTCGTGATCGCCCCCGGCCGCGTGGTCGCGCTGCTCCACCGCCTCAACCCCGGCCATCCGACGGGCCCGGTCGGCCGGGCGATCGGGCTGTTGGAGCGGTTCGCCGCCGGCCTCAGGGTTCTCAGAGGAGGGCGTGACCTGCTGGCCAGCCTGCTGCTGTCGCTGGCCATGTGGCTGGTGATCGATCTGTCGATCCTCATCGGCGTCCGGGCGGTGGGCCTCGACCTCGGCTTCGCCGACATGTTCCTTCTGATGGTGGCGCTGGTCGCGGGTATCGCGGTCCCGACGCCGGGGGGCGTGGGCCCGTTCGAGTTCCTCGTCCAGGTCTCCCTGACGGATTTCTGGGGGGGGGCGGGGGGGGGGGCCGCGCCCACCGCCATCACGCTGCACGCGATCACCCTGGTCCCCACCATCGCCGTGGGGCTCCTGTTCATGTGGCGGGACGGGCTGAGGTGGCGGGAGGTCCGGGGCCTGGCGAGATCCGGCGGCGCGGTGAGCGCCACAGGGGGGCGGACATGAGATGCCCCTTCTGCACCCAGCTGGGGGACAAGGTCGTCGACTCCCGAGAGGGGAGGGACGGGGCGGTCATCCGTCGGCGGCGCGAATGTCTCAGCTGCCATCGGCGGTTCACCTCCTACGAGCGCATCGACGAGATCGCCTGGATGGTGATCAAGAAGGACGGCAGTCGGGAGCCGTTCGACCGGAACAAGGTGCTGGCGGGCCTGCGGCGCGCCTGCGAGAAACGCCCCGTCTCGGTGGCCGATCTGGAGGCGGTGGCCGACGAGGTGGAGCGCAGGCTGCAGGAGGCCCCCGAACGCGAGATCCCCGCGAGGGCGATCGGTGAGATGGTCATCGAGCGGCTGCGGGACCTGGACAAGGTCGCCTACGTCCGCTTCGCGAGCGTCTACCGCCAATTCGAGGACGTCGACCAGTTCATGAAGGAGCTCAAGGAGCTCCTCGAGCAGCGCAGGTAGCGCGGCCGCGCCCGCCGGGCTGCTTGCGCAATCTCCGGGCCCTCACTATATTAGGCCCCGCATTCCGGAAAGGGGCGTTCCATGATCAGTCTCGGGCCTTTCGTCGAGATCAGCCGGATTCAGAGCGAGATCAACCGCCTGTTCGACAACCTGCTGGAGCTGCGGGCCTCGGGCACCGAGACCGGATGCGAGTGGCTGCCCAACGCCGACGTGTATGAGACCGAGGGGGAGCTGGTGGTGAAATTCGAGATCCCGGGCGTGGCGCTCAACGACGTCAGGCTGGTGGTCAACGGGAACAACTTGGTGCTGGAGGGGGAGAAGAGGCGTCCCGACCCGGCGGAGAACGCGCGGTACCACTGCATGGAGCGCGGCTTCGGGCGGTTCCGGCGGGTGGTCCACATCGCCTCCCCGGTCAATACCCATCAGGCGTCGACCGATCTGTCCGACGGGGTGCTCAAGGTCACCTTCCCCAAGGTCCCCAACCGGCGCGGCGAGGAGATCCCGATCTCCATCAAGGATGCCAAATGACGGCGCCGAAGGCCGACCTGCCCGAGGACCAGCTGAAGATCCCGAAGGATCTCCCGGTCCTGACCCTACGCGACATCGTCGTCTACCCGTTCATCATCGTGCCGCTGTCGGTGAGCCGGCAGAGGTCGATCAAGGCCATCGACCGGGCGCTCTCCGAGAACCGCATGATCCTGCTCCTCGCGCAGAAGGACGGCCGGGTCGAGGAGCCGTACGAGCGGGACCTCTTCCGGACGGGGACCGTCGGGGTGATCATGCGCATGCTCAAGCTTCCCGACGGGCGGATCCGAGTCCTGGTGCAGGGGGTCTGCCGCGCCCGCGTCGAGGAGTACACCCGGAAGGACCCCTTCCTGCAAGCGCGCATCGCGCGCGTCCCCGAGCCGGCCGCGGGAGAGTCCCTCGAGGTCGAGGCGCTGCTCCGCAGCGTCAGGAGGTCGCTCGAGCGCAGCATCTCGCTCGGGAAGCCGATCTCGTCCGAGGTCATGGTTATCGCCAGCAACCTCGAGGACCCCGGGCGGCTGGCCGATCTCACCGCCAGCAACCTGGATCTCAAGGTCGAGGAGGCCCAGGAGATCCTCAAGACGGTCGATCCCCTCGTGCGCCTCAAGCGGGTCCACGAGCTGCTGAACCGGGAGATCGAGCTGCTCAACATGCAGCAGGAGATCAACACGCACGCCCGCGAGGAGATCGACCGCTCCCAGAGGGAGTACTTCCTGCGGCAGCAGATGAAGGCCATCCAGAACGAGCTGGGCGAGGGGAACGACCTGGCGGAGGAAGTGGAGTCGTTTCGCCAGCGGGCGCGCAAGGCCAGGATGCCTAAGAGAGTGGCCGATGAGGTGGAGCGCCAGATCAACAAGCTGGAGAGGATGCACCCCGACTCGGCCGAGACCGCAACCTTGCGGAACTACCTGGACTGGATGGTGAACCTCCCGTGGTCGTTCCAGACCAAGGACAACCTGGACCTCAAGAAGGCGCAGGCCATCCTCGACGAGGATCACTACGGGCTCGACAACGTCAAGGAGCGCATCCTCGAGTACCTCGCCGTCCGCAAGCTCAAGAAGAAGATGCGCGGGCCGATCCTCTGCTTCGTGGGGCCCCCGGGGGTGGGCAAGACCTCCCTGGGACGGTCGATCGCGCGGGCTCTGGGCCGGAAGTTCGTGCGCATCTCCCTGGGCGGGATCCGCGACGAGGCGGAGATACGCGGCCACCGCCGGACCTACGTCGGTTCGATGCCGGGTCGCATCGTCCAGGGCATCAGCCAGGCTGGATCGAACAACCCCGTGTTCATGCTGGACGAGGTCGACAAGATCGGCGCGGACTACCGTGGCGATCCCTCCGCAGCGCTCCTGGAGGTGCTCGACCCGGAGCAGAACTTCAGCTTCCGTGACCATTATCTGAACGTGCCGTTCGACCTCAGCCACGTCATGTTCGTGGCCACGGCCAACCTCCTCGACCCGATCCAGCCGGCCTTTCGAGACCGCATGGAGGTGATCACGCTGTCCGGGTACACGGAGGAGGAGAAGATCGAGATCGCCAAGCGGCACCTGCTCCCAAAGCAGATCGTGGAGAACGGCCTGAGGCCCGATCGGGTCACGTTCGGCGACAAGGCGATCCAGACCATCATCGAGAAGTACACCCGCGAGGCGGGGCTCAGGAACCTCGAGCGCGAGATCGCGAAGATCTGCCGCAAGCTGGCGCGCCGTGTCGCCGAAGGCGCCTCCGGCCCCTTCCGGGTCACCCCCTCCCTGGCCGAGGATCTGCTCGGGGTGCCGCGCATCACGCCCGAGACCGCTCTGCGGGCCAACCAGATCGGGGTGGCGACGGGGCTCGCCTGGACCGCCTCCGGCGGGGAGATCCTGTTCATCGAGGCGACCATCATGCCGGGCAAGGGACGCCTGATCCTGACCGGCCACCTGGGCACGGTGATGAAGGAGTCGGCTCAGGCCGCCCTGTCCTACGCGCGATCGCGCGCCGCCGAGTTCGGCATCAGCATGAACGCCTTCGGAGACATCGACGTGCACGTGCACGTCCCGGAGGGGGCCATCCCCAAGGACGGGCCCTCCGCCGGCATCACCATGGCGACCGCCATCATCTCGGTGCTGACCAACCGCCCCGTGCGGAGGAGCGTGGCGATGACCGGAGAGATCACTCTGCGCGGAAACGTCCTGCCCATCGGCGGCGTGAAGGAGAAGGTCTTGGCGGCCCGCCGGGCCGACATCGAGACGGTGATCCTCCCCGAGGCCAACCGGAGGAACCTGGAGGAGGTCCCCGAGCTGTTCCGCAAGGGCCTCAGGTTCGCGTTCGTGTCGGACGTGAGCGAGGTGTTCGAGGTCGCCCTCACCGCGCCCGTCGGCCGGCGCACCGGATCCCGCATGGGCACCGACAGGCCGGTGGCCGCCGTCTAGGTCGTCCCGCTCCGCAAGCTCATGGCGCGCTTCGCTGATCTCGGTGAACAGGGGTTCATCGACCTCGTCGCCGGATTGTCCCGGCCCCTCTCTCCGCGCCCGGTCGTGGGGATCGGCGACGACGCGGCCGTCCTCTCGCTCCCGCCGCGCGCACGCGCCGTGCTGACCACCGACCTGCTGGCCGAGGGCATTCACTTCAGGACCGGGACGACCCCCGCCCGGCTGCTGGGCCGCAAGGCGCTTTCGGTCAACCTCAGCGACATCGCCGCCATGGGCGGGGCGCCCCATTCCTGCGTCGTCTCGATCGGCTTCCCGCGCGGGACCCCGATCGCCTACGCGCGCGAATTGGCGCGCGGGCTGGTCTCTCAGGCCCGGAGATACGGCGTGGCCATCGCCGGCGGCGACACCTCCGCCGCCCGCTCGCTGTTCCTGTCGGTGGCCCTCGTCGGCGTCGTCGAGCCCGGGAGGCAGGTCGGCCGGGGCGGTGCCCGGCCCGGCGAGGTCCTGTTCGTAACCGGGACGCTGGGGGGATCGGCGGCCGGGCTCAAGCTGCTGCGCGCCGGAGTCCGGCGCTCCGGGGCACCGCGGGGCCGCGGCCCGGGCGCGGCCGCACGCCTGCGGCGCCACACGGCCCGCCTCATCCGTCGCCACCTCGATCCGATCCCCAGAGTCCTCGCCGGGCGCGCCCTTGGGCTGTCCGGCCTGGCCACCGCTATGATCGACCTCTCGGACGGCCTGGCGCGCGACCTGTCGCGGCTGTGTCGGGCCAGCCGCGCCGGCGCGGTGATCGAGGCGGCGGCGATCCCCGTGGATCGCTCGGCACGGGCCGTGCTGGGCCGGAGGCGCGCGCTGCGGCTGGCGCTGGCCGGCGGAGAGGACTACGAGCTGCTGTTCGCCGCCCGCAGCGAGCACGCGCCTCTCGTCCGGAGGCTGTCGCGCCGGCTCGGCGTTCCGATGTCGCGGATCGGTCAGATCCTTCCGGCGCGCCACGGGATCCGCGTGCTGCGGACCGATGGACGCTACGCCGCGCTGCCGCGAGGCGGCTTCGAGCACTTCCCGCGCTGACGCGGCCGCGGGGCGGGCACCTCCGGCCCGCTGTGAACCCCGCCCGGGAACCACCCATAACCCACCGTCCGCGCCGCCTCCAGGCCGCCGCGAGGCCCGCCTGCGCCGCCGCGCCTGGTGGGTCAGCAAGCGGCGCGCCGCCTTGCAGGCCCACCTCGACATCGCCGCCCTGTGGGCCAACTCCTGCCGCGGCATCACCAACCGCGGACCACCCCTGCCAAGGCCCTCGGCCTCGCCCCGCGCCCCTATCGCCCGGAGGGGGTCCTGGCCTGGAGGCGGGACTGGGCACCACTCCGCCACCTCACCCCTCCCTGACCCGATATGCCCCATCCGCGCGCTCGTCGGGCATTTTCCATCGGGAAACCTGCGGGTCCGGCGCCGTTGACCTGCGTTCGAGGCGCCCGTATGATGCGCCGACGTCCCGTCCGAGCCTCCGGACCGGCGCTTGGCCCCGTGAGGACGAGCGGAGGCGGGAGTTCGGGGTCGAGCGGGGGCCGATGTGCGATGGACGAGAACGACCTGATCCGCCGCTCGGCCGAGGGAGACGTCGACGCGTTCGAGGCCCTCGTCCGGAGGCGGCGCGACCGGGTCTTCTGGATCGCCTTCCACGTCGTCGGGGAGGCGGAGCTGGCGCGCGACGTGACGCAGGAGGTCTTGCTGCGTCTGTTCCGCGTGATCCGGCGATTCCGGAAGGGCGCAAGCTTCGATGCCTGGCTGTATCGCATCACCCTCAACCTCGGCATCGACGCGCTGCGCCGCGAGAGGCCCCACCGCGAGGCGGCGTCGCTCGACGAGGGTGCCGTCCCCTCCGGGCCGAAGCTGGCCGCACCGGGCGGGCGAATCCCCTCGCCTGCGGAGGAGATGCGCGTCGATGAGGTGCGGAGGATCTTCATGACCCTGTCGGCACTCCTCCCCAGGAAGCAGCGCTTCGCCTTCATCCTGCGGGAGATCGAGGGCCTGTCGACCGCCGAGGTGGCCGCCGTCCTCCGGACCAGCGGCTCCACGGTCCGCAACCATGTCCTGCAGGCCCGGCGGGTCCTCCGGGAGGAGCTGCGCCGCCGATTCCCCGAGTATTGCCGCCCCCGTTCCCATTCCAGAGAATGACGATCCTGTGATCGCCGGCCCGAACTAGACGGGCGGCGGTCCGGGCGCGTACATAGGCCGGGGGGCGATCCCCCACGACATGAGGAGGGGAGGATGGAACGGCCGGGGCAGACCTCGTGCGAGGCGATCGGCAGCTTGCTGGGCGGGTTCTCCGAGGGCAGCCTCGAGGAGGCGACGGAGGGGCGGGTGCGGGAGCACCTGGCGGTCTGCGACGCCTGCCGGTCGGCGCTGCGGGAGCTGGACCCTTCTGCCCTGTTTCTCGGCCTGCGCGGCCGGACGCTCCCGGAGGCGTTCTGGGCCGGGTTCGACGAGCGGCTGCGCTCGCAGCTCCCGGTGCCGGGGTTCCGCTGGACCGACATGCTCCGGTACCCGCGGCTCGCCTACTTTACGGCTCCCCTCGCGATGCTCCTCGTCGTGGGCGCCACCCTGTTCATCCTGCAGCCGCGGATCCCCGGCGTGCGCGGCCGGCGCGCAGCCCCTGGGATCCGCTCGCCCTACCTGGGCCCCGCCGCCCCGTCGCCGGTCGCTCGGCCGAGCCGGCGGGGCGCGTCGCCGGAGCTCCGGGGGCTCCAGCCGGCCGACGCGCAGATCGAGCCGTCCGGGCCGCCGGTGCTGGAGGAGGTCGACTCACCAGGGGCGCGCGTTTACCGCTTCTCGGTCGGTGAGTCGGGGGACGAGACCGACATCTATCTGGTGGTCGATGGGTCGATCGACATCTGAGTCCGCGGCGCCGGGCGTGCCGCGCGAAAGGGGGGGAGTCGAGTGAGCCGCCGCCGCGCGTGTGTCGCGTATGTCGCCCTGCTGGCGCTCCTCTCCGTGCTCGCTCCTTGGCCCGCCGCCGGGACGCCGCCGGAGGAAGCCTCCGGGCTGGCGACGCGCGTCTTCAACATCCAGTACAAGACTGTGGACGCCGTATACCTGCTCGTCAGCCCCGCGCTCGGGCCCCTCGGGTCGATCCGCGCCGAGCCGCACCGCCGCACCCTGACCGTGGCGGACACGCCCCAGAATCTCCGCCGCATCGCCGATCTCATCGCCTCGTTCGACATCCCTCCGAGGAGCGTCGAGGTGTCGGTGCAGCTGATCCTGGCGTCGTCGGGGCCTGGATCGGTGCGGCCCGTGCCGCCGCCGATCCGCGGGGTCATCGAGAGGCTGAGCGCGCTCAGCACCCGCTGGAACGACTATCGCCTGCTCGGGAACGCCAGGGTGCTGAGCACCGAGGGGGAGGCGAGCAGCCTGCAGGTGGGGGATCGGTACCGGGTCGATTTCCGCGTGGACGAGATCTCCGGGGACAGTCGCATTATCCGCTTCAAGCCGTTCGAGCTGCGGCGGCGCGAGATGACCGTCGAGGGGCGGGAGAGCTACTCGCGGGTCATGAGGACCGTCCTGAACCTGCGTGATTCACAGTTGTTTATCGTCGGGGCGTCGAGGATGGAGCGCAGCAATCGGGCCCTGTTCATGACGATCACCGCCTCGCTTCAGGGCCCCTGAGCGGTCGGGAGCAGCAGGGAGTTCGCCAGCGCATGCCGGAGTTCATCGCCAGGGTCGGGACGACCGACGGGACGATCGCGGAGCGCAGCTTCACGGCCGACTCGGAGGGGGCGCTGCGCGCCCAGTTGCAGGAACGCGAGTACCTGATCTTCGGCATCCGCAGGAAGAGCGCCCTCTCCACCCTGGTCCCGGACATCAGGAGCAAGCGCCGCATCCGGATGAAGGAGTTCCTGCTCTTCAACCAGGAGCTCGCCGCCCTCCTCCGCGCGGGGCTGCCGATCATCGCCAGCCTGGCGATCCTCCTCGAGAGGCGCAAGAACCCGGTCTTCAGGAGGGTGCTGATCGACGTCCACGACCGGGTGCGCGGCGGCGCGTCGCTCTCCGAGGCCTTCGACGCCCAGGGCGAGATGTTCCCGAAGATCTTCTCCTCCACGCTGGCCTCGGGGGAGCGCTCGGGCGAGGTGGCGACGGTGCTGCAGCGTTACATCGTCTACCAGAAGACGATGCTCGATCTGCGCCGCAAGGTGACGCAGGCGCTCATCTATCCCATCTGCCTGTTCGTCGTGTTGGTGGCGATCATCGCGACCCTGATCCTCCACGTGATCCCGAAGTTCGTGTCCTTTTTCGAGGACGTGGGGGCCGAGCTTCCCCTGATCACCCGTGTGCTCATCGGCGTGTCCCACCTGGTGACCGAGAACATCTGGTACGTCGCGGGGGGACTGGTGGCGGCGGCGGTGGCCTTCCGGTCCTGGCAGCACACGGAATCGGGGCGCCTGGCCCTGGATCGGCTCAAGGTGGGCGTCCCGGTGATGGGCGGCGTCTGGCACCGGTTCTCCGCCACCCGGTTCGTCCGGACCCTCGGGACGCTGATCGGCGGCGGGATTCCCGCGGTCACCGCCCTGGGGATCTCGGCGCGGGCCGTGGGCAACAGGGCGTTCGAGCTCCGGCTGTTGGAGGTGGAGCGCAAGGTGCGCGAGGGGAGGAGCCTCTGGGAGTCCCTGGAGGAGACGGGGCTGTTCAGCGACATCGCGATCGAGATGACCCGCGTCGGGGAGTCGACCGGGGCGCTGGACGAGATGCTGGTCAACATCGCGGACTTCTATGACGAGGAGATCGACGCGCGACTGTCCACGATGATGGCCCTGCTCGAGCCGGTGATGCTGATCATCATGGGCGGCATCGTGGCCACCATGATGCTGGCGATCTTCCTGCCGATGGTCGGGGCCATCGGTCAGGGCACCTTCTGAGGAGCGGAGCATGGCGACGACCCGCCGAGACAGCCGCAACCCCGCCGCCCCCGAGCCCGGGGCGGCGGCGGGCGGGACCAGCCTCTCCGGCGAGGAGGCCCAGGCGCGGCGCACCGCGGCACGGCTGGGGATCCCGTACGTCGATCTCGCGGACTTCCCGATCGACCAGGAGCTGTTCCGCACCATCCCGGTCGACCTGATGTACCGCTACAACTTCATCCCCTGGAAGGTCGAGGACGGCCGCCTGGTCGTGGTGATCTCCGATCCCTCCGACGTGCTGATGGTGGACGAGCTGGAGATCCTCCTGGGGCGCCCGCTGAGCGTCTCGGTTGGGGCGAAGTCCGCGATCAACGAGGTGCTTAAGAAATCGGAGTCGAGCCAGCGGGTCCTGGAGGCGGCCACCGAGGAGTTCAAGATCCAGGTCATCCGGGACGAGGAGCAGGAGGAGGGCGAGGAGGCCCTGTCGATCGACAAGCTGACTTCGGCCGACTCGCCGATCATCAAGCTCGTCGACTCCACGATCTTCAATGCGCTGCAGCGTCGCGCTTCGGACATCCACATCGAGACGCGGGAGCGGGACGTGATGGTGAAGTACCGCGTCGACGGGGTCCTCTACAACGCCATGGACCCGATCGACAAGCGGTTTCACTCGTCGATCATCTCGCGCATCAAGGTCATGTCCGAGCTCGACATCGCCGAGAAGCGGATCCCCCAGGACGGCCGGTTCAAGCTCCGGATCAAGGGGCGGGCGATCGACTTCCGGGTGTCCATCATGCCGTCGGTGCACGGCGAGGACGCCGTGATCCGGATCCTGGACAAGGAATCGGTCAATGAGGAGTTCGCCGAGCTGCGGCTCGACGTCCTGGGCTTCGGACCCGAGGAGCTGAGGAAGCTGCGCAAGTTCATCCGCGAGCCCTACGGGATGGTCCTGGTGACCGGCCCCACGGGTTCCGGCAAGACCACGACGCTGTATGCCGCGCTGTCGGAGATCCGCTCCAGCGAGGACAAGATCATCACCATCGAGGATCCGGTGGAGTACCAGCTTCCCGGGATCACCCAGATCCCGGTCAACGAGAAGAAGGGGCTGACCTTCGCGCGCGGCCTGCGCTCGATCCTGCGCCATGACCCGGACAAGATCATGGTGGGAGAGATCCGCGACGAGGAGACCGCGCAGATCGCCATCCAGTCCGCTCTGACGGGCCACCTGGTGTTCACCACCGTGCACGCGAACAACGTGGTGGACGTGCTCGGACGTTTCTTGAACATGAAGGTGGAGCCGTACAACTTCGTGTCGGCGCTGAACTGCATCGTGGCGCAGAGGCTGGTGCGCGTGATCTGCGACCGCTGCAGGAGGCCGGTCCGGTACACGCAACAGCAGCTCGAGGAGTCGGGCATCGATCCGGCGCGATACGCGGGGCACGTCTTCTACGAGGGGAAGGGCTGCATCGAGTGCAACGGCACGGGGTACGTCGGGCGCATGGCCATCGCCGAGATCCTGGACATGAGCGACCGGATCCGCGAGCTGATCCTGGGCCACCGCTCCGCGGCGGAGATCAAACGGGCGGCGCGCGAGGAGGGGATGAGCTTCATGCGCGAGGCGGCGGTGCAGCGCGTCCTCGAGGGGAGGACGACCCTGCGGGAGATCAACAAGGTGACGTTCGTCGAGTGACGGCGTCGATCGCGAGAAGAGGACATGGACGCGTCGGATCTGACCAAGCGCTTCAGGATGCTGCTCGAGGGGAACCCGTTGAGCCCCCTGCCGCAGCCGCGGTATCCCGAGGCCGCCGTCGAGATCGCGCCGGACAGGGTGACGGCGGTGCGCGTGGCGCAGGAACGCAAGACCGGCCGGTGGGTGCTGCAGGGCGCGGCCTCGGGCCCGCTGCCCCCCGGCGCCATCCAGCCCTCCCTGACGCGTCCGAACATCCTCGCGCCCGGACCCGTGGCCCGAGCGCTCGAGTCGGTGCTCTCGGAGGTGGGCGCGGGGGAAGGCCGGATCTCGCTGCTGCTTCCCGACCACGTGGCGCGCGTGGCGCTCCTCGGCTTCGCGGCGCTGCCGCGCTCGCGGCGCGAGCTCTCCGACCTGGTGCGCTTCCGGATGGCCCGATCGCTCCCGTTCAAGCCGGATCAGGCGGTCATGGACATCATGGTGCTGGGCCGGGGCGGCGGGGCCTCGCCGCAGTCCTCCGCGTTCTCGGTACTCGCGGCCTTCGTGCACAGGGCGATCCTCGAGCAGTACGAGGGCCTGATGGCCTCCGCCGGGTTGTGGCCCGGGCTCGTAGGGCTCTCCACTCTGGAGCTGTACAACCTGTTCCGCCCGCGTTTCGACGCCCTGCTGGGAAAGGAGAAAGACGCGCTGCTGATCAACGTCACGCGCCACGATATGACGTTCCTGATCTTCCGCGACGAGGACCTGATCTTCTACCGCTGCAAGCTGCACCTGCCCGGGGCCGAGGGCGATGCGGCCCTCACCGCGCTGCGCCGGGAGATCTACACGTCGTTCGCCTTCTACCAGGAGAAGCTGTTGGGCCGCGGGATCGGCCGCGTCTTCCTGCGCACGTCCGGGGTCGCCGCCGACGTCGTCCGGGAGGTGGTCTCGGAAGAGGCCGGGTGCCCGATCGAGGCTCTGGAGCTGACCGCGAGGCTCTCCCTGGCGGAGGAGGTCTCGCCGGACCCCGAGACCCTGGCGGCGGCGGCCCCGGCGGCCGGGGCTGCGTCGGGGAGGTCGGCGTGAGGCTCCTGAGCATCAACCTGGCGACCCACCCGTTCCGCAACAACCGGGCGGTGGCGTCGGTCCTCTCCGGCGCCGCCGCGTTCATCGTGCTGGCCACGGCGGCGAATCTGTACGTATTCCTGAGCTACCGGGACGGCTACGCGGAGCTCCAGACGGAGCAGCGCGATGCGCGGGCCCGGCTGGCCCGGCTGCAGCGGGAGGAGAAGCGTCTGGCGCTAGAGGTCCAGGAGCGCGACTTCGAGAGCCTGTACGAGCGGGGCCGCTTCGCCGGCGAGCTGATCCTGCGGCAGGCGTTCTCCTGGACGCTGCTGTTCAACAAGCTCGAGGAGCTGATGCCTCCGGAGGTCATGATGGCGGCGATCCGCCCCAACATCACGGGAGAGGGCATCGTCATCCGGGTCGACGGCGTCGCCAAGAACCACGGTGCGCTGCTGACGCTCGAGGAGCGGCTCATGGAGAGCCCGCTGTTCGACCGCGTCTACCCGGGCAGCGTGCGCAAGATGAACCCGCGGCGGCCCGACTACTCGTTCACCCTGCGCTTCGACTACCTGCCGCACAGGGCATCCCCGCCCGCCGCGGTGGTGGCCGCCGGGCCGGCGCCCGCCGCGCCGGCTGGCGGGCCCGCACTCCCGGCCCCCGAGCGGGATTCCGCCGCGCCGGCGGCCGCGTCGTCGGCGCCGCGCGGAGCGGCGCTCGGCACGGCCGGGCGCGACCTGCGGACGCGCACGCCCGAGGCGCTGGCGCGCATCATGGTGGCCCCGGGCGGACTGTACGTGCCGCCCGGCGCGCCGCGGCCAGCCGGAGCGAGGCCGGAGGAGGACGAGGGCCGAGGGGATCCGGAGCCGAACGCGCGTAGGCCGCGATCCCCGTCCCATGGGGATCCCCCGGGCCCCCAGGGGGTCGGGCCGGCCGGACCCGGCGCGGGCGCCGGGGATGGCGCGCCGACACCCGCGCCGCAGCGGGCGCCGAAGGGGCGCCCGCCGCGACTGCCGGGAAGGGCCGGGCGGGCGCCCGGCCGCGACGCGCCGCAGGTGAAGGCACGGCCGGCGCGCCGCCTCGACGTGTCGCTGAGCTTCGCGTCGACCCCGGTGAACGAGGTCTACCGGGCCTTGGAGAGGGCGCACGCCGTGACCTTCCGGCTCGACCCGGGCGTCGATCGGGACGCGCCGGTCAGCGCGAACCTGAGCGGTCGGACGCTGCAGGAGGCGATCGCGGCGGTGTCGGCCCTGGCCGGTCACCGCGTCACGCGCGTGGGGGAAGGGGTCTACCGCGTGGTGGCGATCTCCGGAGGGGTGCCGATGAGGGACGAACCTGTGGGGGAGGAGGACCTCCCGGGTATGGACGGGACGCGATGAAGATCGGGCGAACGCCGAAGCGGCGGAACTTCGATCTCCGCCGGGAGCTGCCCTGGCTGGCCGGAGCCCTGGGCCTATTGCTGCTGGCGAACCTGGGCTTCTACCTGCTGCTCAACCTCCCGCGGCTGCGGGCTCTGGGGTCGCTGCGGTCGGAGCGCGACCGGGCGCGGGCCTCGCTGCGGGTGGTGCAGGAGCGGATCGACGCGATGCACGAGCTGATCGAGGCGTACGACCGTGAAGTGATCCGCCTGGACGACTTCTACGCCAGCCGGCTGGGGACGCAGGCGAGCCGGATGACCGCGATCCAGCGGGAGATCCGCGCCATCGCCGGGCAGTTCCGCATCGATCCCGAGTCGATCGATTACAGCCCCGCGGAGGTCGAGGGGACCGACCTGACGCGGTTCCAGATCACCATCCCGCTGGTGGGCGGCTATCCCAACCTGCGGCAGTTCCTCCACCGGATCGAGTCGTCGAAGCACCTCCTGGCGGTCGACAGCGTGGAGCTGACCGGCTCCCGGGAGGGCGGTGCGATGCTGAGCCTGACGATCCGGATCACGACCTATTTCCGGTCCCCGGAGCGGGCGGGGGACGGGAGCGCCCGATCCGCCTGACGGGCGGCGCGGTGGGACAAGAGCGATGGAGAAGCGCAAGGAGATCATCCTGGGGGCGTTGCTGGTGACGCTCGCCGTGGTCCTGTGGCGGACACTGGGCGGGGACGGCGCCGCCCCGGGCGGCGCCGTCCCGGGCGGTCGGCCCACCGGCGTGGACATCTCCTCGCTCAGGATCTACCGGGTGAACTGGGGCGCCCTCGAGGCCGCGCGCCCCGCCTACGACCCGGCGGGCCGGAACATCTTCCAGTTCGGCGCCGTCCCGAAGCCGACCCCTCCCCCGCTCACGGAGGAGGAGCTGGCGGCGATCCGCAAGGCCCGGGAGGAGGCGGAGAGAGTCAGGAAGGCTCAGGAGGAGCAGCGACGCAGGCAGGCCGAGCGCCTGGCCGCGCAGCGCGGGGCCCGGCAGGCGACGCCGTCGGACCTGCCGCCGCCGCCTCCGAAGCCGCGGCCGCCTCGGATCACGTACAAGTTCATCGGCTACATCGGGCCGCCCGAGGACAAGATCGCGGTCCTGAACCAAGGCGGCGACCTGCTCTTCGCCCGCGTCGGGGACGAGGTGGGCGAGAAGTTCAGGATCCTGGAGATCGGGTACGAATCGATCAAGTTCGGCTTCACCGACGAGAACTTCACCGACGAGACGCGCACGCTGCCGATGAGCACCTCCAACTGATGGAGCGGCCGCGAGGCGAAGGGGGGCGATGAGGTGACCCGGAGGAGGAACTCCACGAGCGTGAAGGGCGCGCCGGCGGGCCCCGCGGCGCGCCGGGGTGCTAGGGCCGCCGGGGTGCTGCTCGCCGTCGCGCTGACGGCGGCCGGCTGCGCCACCACGCGCATCTACCACCGGGGTGAGAAGGCGCTCGCGGTCGGGAACTACGACCGGGCCGTGCTGATGTTCTCGAAGGCCCTCGCGGAGAAGCCGGAGAACACCCGCTACAAGGTCGCCCTCGCCCGGGCCCGGATCAAGTCGGCGGAGGAGCACTTCTCCAAGGGACAAGCGTACTACAAAGCCGGCCGCCTAGAGGCGGCGATCGCGGAGTACCAGCAGGTGGTCTACCTGGCGCCGGCGCACCAGTTCGCCGCCAACGAGCTCGCCAAGGCGCTCGCCGAGTGGCAGGAGCGGCAGGCCACGGAGGAGTCCGAGATCGAGAAGCTGAAGAAGAAAACGCGAGGCGCCCCCGGCCGCGCCGCCCCCAAGCTGAACCCGGCCTCGAACATCCCCATCGTCCTGCGGTTCAAGAACGAGAGGATCGAGAAGATCTACGACGCCCTGTCGAAGGCGACCGGCGTCAATTTCATCTACGACGAGCGGCTCGACCTCAACAAGACGATCTCGATCGACCTCACCGACGTGACCTTCGAGCAGGCCCTCGACACGCTCATGACCATGAACAAGCACTTCTACAAGATCTGGGACGAGAACACCATCCTGATCGCGGACGACAACCAGCAGAAGCACAAGGAGCACGACGATCTGGTGATCCAGACCTTCTACCTCAGCAACGCCGAGGTCAAGGACGTGCAGGTGCTGCTGCGCACTCTCCTGGATGCGCGCCAGATCGCGCAGAACGACCGCCTGAACGCCATCACGATCCGTGACACCCCAAGTCGGGTGCAGGTGGCCCAGAAGATCATCGAGGCGAACGACAAGGCGAAGGCGGAGCTCATCGTCGACACCGAGCTGTTGGAGATCAACCGCAACCTGCTCCAGAACCTGGGGATCGACCTGTTCGGCCCGGGTGGGGGCTCCGGGAAGAGCATCAACCTGACCTTCGGGGGGGGCGCGACGGTGCCGCTGAACAACCTCGACATCCTGAGGCAGAGCGGCTCGTGGCTCGTCGGGCCGGTCCCCGGGGTCGTGGTCAACTTCCTCAAGACCGACGCGGACGCCCAGGTGATCGCCAAGCCGCAGGTGCGCGTGAGCGAGGGGGAGAAGGCCACGGTGCGGATCGGCGACCGGATCCCGATCCCGACCACCACCTTCAACACCACCCAGACGGTGGGCGGCACCGTGGTGCCGATCACCTCCTTCACCTACCAGAACGTCGGGATCAACATCGACCTGGAGCCGCGGGTCCACCACAATCGGGAGATCACGCTGAAGCTGCGGGTGGAGGTCTCGTCGCTGTCAGGCCAGGTGGCGGCGGGCGGGGGCATCTCGCAGCCGATCATCGGGACCCGCGAGATCGAGACGACGATCCGTCTCAAGGACGCCGAGACCAACCTGCTGGCCGGCCTGATCCGCGAGGAGGAGCGCAAGTCGCTCAGCGGCGTCCCTGGGCTGTCCGACATCCCGATCCTCCGCCGCCTGTTCGGCAACACCGAGACCAGCATCCAGCAGACCGACATCGTCCTCACCCTCACTCCGCACATCATCCGCATCCCGGACATCACCGAGGCGGACCTGCTGCCCCTGTGGATCGGGACGGAGCAGAAGATCGGGCTGCGGGGCGCCGACCGGATCAGCCCCTTCGCCAGCACGCCGTTCCAGGAGGAGGAGCAGCCCGCGCCCCCGCCCGGCATCCCCGACTTCACCGTCGAGGAGGCGCGTCCGGCGGCCGGCGCGGCGCCGCCGGCCGGGGTCCCGCCGCCGTCGCGGGAAGCGGCGGGAGAGGCGGCCCCGGCGGGGCCCGAGGCGCCGCCACGGCCCCGGGCGTCGCCGGCGCCCACCCCCGCTCCCACCCCGCGGCCGGCGGGGACCGCCGGGCCGGCGCCGACGCCGTCGGCACCCGCACTCGTGACCATGAACCCGTCCTTCCTCACCACCGCCGTGGGGCAGGAGTTCAGCGTCGCGGTGACGATCAACAACGCCAGCGGCGTCGGCAGCGTGCCGTTCCACGTGGCGTTCGACCCGGATCATCTCGAGTTCGTGAGCTCCTCCCACAGCTCGCCCTTCCTCGGTCGGGACGGTGCCACCGTGTTCGTCCTGGCGACCCTCGGGGGCGGCGGCCGCGAGGTGATCGTCGGGCTGTCCCGACCGGGGGATCGCCCCGGGGTGAGCGGCCAGGGGACCCTCATCGAGCTCACCTTCAGGGCCAAGCGGTCCGGGACCACGTCGCTCGACCTCACCGACCTCTCGGTCCTGTCGCCGGCCGCGCAGCGCCGGCCGTTCGAGCGGCGGGGGATGACGGTTGTGGTGCGTTAAGGGGGAAGCGGTCGATGGTCGTGCCGCACGGGCCCGGGAGGAGTCGAGGGGACGGCGAGGGGGGGATGACCCTGATCGAGATCCTGATGGCGATCTTCGTCATCGTGATCCTGGTCGGAGCGCTGGTCCCGGTGGCCAAGTTCACGGTCAAGCGGCACAACGAGCTGGAGCTCCGCCGGTCCCTCCGCATGATGCGCCGGGCGATCGACGAGTACAAGAAGTTCTGCGACGCCGGGGCGATCCCCAAGGAGGGGGTCGACTCGGAGTGCTATCCGCCCGATCTGGAGACCCTGGTGGATGGCGTCGAGAAGACGGGGTCGCTGGGCCAGGAGATCCGGTTTCTGCGGCGCATCCCGCTCGACCCGATGACCAAGACCTACGAATGGGGCCTGCGCTCTTATCAGGACGACCCGGACTCCACCAACTGGGGCCGCCAGAACGTCTACGACGTCTACACCACGCATGAGGGCAAGGCCCTGGACGGGACGTACTACAAGGACTGGTGATGCGGACGAGGACCTCTCGCGTCCTGCGGGACGGCCGGAGACGCGCCGCGCGTGCGGCGCCGCCGCACTCCCGCCAGGACGGCTTCACCCTGATGGAGCTGCTGATCGTCATCGCGATCATCGGCATCCTGGTCGGGATCGTGCTTCCGAAGCTGACGCAGACCCCGCAGAAGGCCAAGGAGGCGGTGCTCAAACAGAACCTGTTCATCCTGCGGGACGTCATCGACCAGTACTTCGCCGACAAGGGGAAGTATCCCGACTCTCTCCAGACGCTCGTCGACGAGGGGTACATCCGCAAGCTCCCGGTCGACCCGTTGACGGAGTCGGACCAGACCTGGGTGGTGGAGTACAGCGAGGCGACGGACGAGGACCCGGAGGGAGGCGGCGGCGTCTACGACGTCCACAGCGGCGCCTCGGGCATCGCCCTGGACGGCTCGCGCTACAGTGATTGGTGAGGCGCGACGCGCATCGAGAGGTGGCCGGCCCCGGCGACCCGGGGTATATTTCGAGGAAAGGAGTTCTTCGGATGTTCGTGAGTGCCGTTCGCAGGACGCTGGCGCCGACAGTTCTCCTCGCCGCTCTGGTCGGCGTCGGCTGCGAGGATTCAGACACCATCCCGCCGGAGGGATCCACCATCACGGTGACGGGGAACCCTTCGACCATCGTTCTGGGCAACATCCCCGAGTGCGACTCGCTGCTCTCCCAGGAACAGTGCGGGACGGCCGAGGTGGTCGCCACCGTCAGCAACGAGCTCGGCGTGCCCCTCCCCGGGCAGGATGTCCGGTTCAGCAGTTCGGCCGGACTCCTGTTCCTCGGGGAGGTGTCGAACGCGACCCCCGTCTCCAACATCCCGATTGAGACGGACGGCTTCGGCAACGCCCGGGTCAACCTCGTCACCGCCACGACGGCCACCGTCACCGCCCGGTCGGGATCGGCGATGGACGATCTGACATTCAACACCGTTCAGGGGAATCTCAGGACGATCCTGCTGAACGTCGACACGAGCGATCCCACCTGTGACACCCAGACGATCACGTCCTGCGCGCAAGACCTCTGTCTTGTCGCGCAGGCGTTCGACACTTCATCGAATCCCCTCGACGGGGTCACCATCGTCTTCGAGCTGAGGAACAACGTCTCGGCCGGAGGCAACACGTTCAACGGCACCTTCACCCCGCTCCAGGTCCTCACGAGCGGCGGCGGCGTGGCGGCCAGCCGGTTCACGCCCGACAGCACCTGCCCGTCTGAGTGCAGTCAGGCGCAGGGCGGCGGTCCATGTCAGGGGGAGATCGTGGCCAGAACGCAGGGCGGGGCGTTCGAGAGCACGGCGCTCCAGCTGTTCATCAACATCCAATGAGATCCGCTCGCGAGGTGCGATCGGCCGGCGCGCCCGGCGAGCAGGCCGGCGCCTTCCTGATCCTCCTCATGATCGGGGTCACGGTCGGCATGATCATGCTGGGCGCCGTGGCCCAATCCTGGACGACGGCGCTGCGTCGCGACCGGGAGGAGGAGCTGATCTTCCGCGGGGGGCAGTACGTCGACGCCATCCTCGCCTACCGGAAGGAGCACGGCGGCCAGTTCCCGACGAGGCTTGAGCAGCTGTACGAGGAGGGGCCCCGCCGGCTGCGTTACATCCGCAAGCTGTACGGCGACCCCATCTCCGTGGACGGCCGGTGGGGCCTGCTGTACCTGATGCCGGGGGGGCGCGGCGTCTACGACCCGCGGGCGCCGCAGGGGCATCCCGCCGTGCCCGGTGGCGTGCCCGGGGTGATGCTGCTCAACCCGGATCCGACCGGCAGCGGGGTGCCGGGCACGAGCGGCCCGGTGCCCGGTGCGCCCCCGCCGGGGCCGGCGCTGCCGCTGGCGACCCCCCCTCCGCCCCGGTCCGGGTCGGGCGGCGAGCGGGAGAGCATCAGCGAGCCGCCGCTCGGCTGGCCGATCGTCGGCGTGGTGAGCCGCGCCACGGGGCGCGAGGATGACTCGACCTTTAGGATCTACAAGGGGCATGACGACGTGCGGGCGTGGCAGTTCCACGTGTTCGACCGCGGGCTGCGGCTGCCCACCTCACCGGGCTCCCCGGCGCAGGCGGTCCCCCGCCCCGGGATCGGCCCCGGGTTCGGCGGCAAGAGCCCGATCTCCGGGCTCGGCGGAGGTCCGACGCCGAACCGGCGCAACCTGTTCCCCGGCAGGAGGGGCCGCCAGCCCGGCCGGGGCCTGAATCTGCCGGGCCGGGGCATCACGCCCGGGGCCGGCCGGGAGCGCGGTCAGGTGCCGGGCCAGTTCCGCGACAAGCCGAAACCCTGAACGGCGCCCGCCCGGGACCGGCGGGGGCGCCAGGCGCCGGGCCGGCCGGAGGGCCGGCCGCTCCTGCGCGGCGCGGCCCCGCTCGTCGAGGTCTGCGATGATCGTGATGAAGTTCGGCGGGACATCGGTCGCCAGCGCGCCGGAGATCCGACAGGTCGGCGCGATCGTCAAGCGGTTCGCGGCGCGTCGGCCTGTGGTCGTCGTGTCGGCCATGGCCGGGGTGACCGACGAGCTGATCGCCGTCGCGGACCGTGCGGTCTCCGGCCCGCCGCGCGAGGTGGGCCGCCGCCTCGACGCCCTGCGCGCCCGCCACCTCCAGGTGATCCGCGGGCTCGGCCTCGGCGACGGCCTCTCGGGGAGACCGGGGCGCGAAGTCCAGGCGCTGTTCTCGGAGCTGGAGGGCGTCTGCCGGGGGGTGCTCCTCCTGCGCGAGCTGAGCAGGCGCAGCCTCGATCTGATCGTCTCCTTCGGCGAGTGCCTGTCGGCCCGCATCCTGGCCGCGCACCTCGGACAGATCGGAGTGCGCTCGCGGTTCGTCGACGCGCGCCGCTGCATCGTCACCGACGACAGTCACGGGGCGGCGGTGGTCGACCTCGACGCCACCCGGCGGAGGACGCGCCGGGCTCTCCTCCCGAAGGTACGCTCCGGCCTCGTCCCGGTCGTCACGGGATACATCGGGCGAACCCGGCGCGGTGCCACCACCACGCTCGGCCGGGGCGGATCCGATTACACCGCCTCGATCCTCGGCCACTCGATGAGATCGCGGGAGGTCTGGATCTGGAAGGAGGTGGACGGCGTGTGCACCGCCGACCCCGACGTGGCGCCGAACGCCCGGGTGGTGCCGCGGATCTCCTACCAGGAGGCGGCGGAGATGTCGCACTTCGGAGCGGAGGTCATCCACCCCAAGACGATGCAGCCGCTGCGCCGCAGCGGCATCCCGATTCGCATCAAGAACACCTTCAGGCCGGACGCCCCCGGCACCCTGATCACACGACGGCCGGCAGGGAGGGACGCCCCGATCCTGGTCAGCAGCGTCGACGGCATGGCCCTGGTCACGGTCGAGGGCGTCGGGATCTTCGGCCGGCCGGGGATGATCCTGCGTCTGCTGACGCCGGTGGCGATGGCGGGGACCAACATCTACGTGATCTCGATGTCCTCCTCCGAGTACAACCTCACGTTCGCCATCCTGCAGTCGGACCTCGACAGGACGATGAGGGCGCTGGAGACGGACCTCCGGGACCGCGGCCTGCTCGGGCGCGACGTCGCGCGCATCACCGTGGAGCGCGACATGTGCGCGGTGGCGGTGGTCGGCGCGGGCATGAAGGGACGGCACGGCATCGCGGGACGGGTGTTCAGCGCCCTGGGGGACGCCGGGGTGAACGTCGTGGCGATCGCGCAGGGATCCTCGGAGTACAACATCACCGTGGTCATCAAGTCGCGCGACATGCAGAAGGGGGTCCGCGCCATCCACGATCGGCTGAACGCGGGGGCCCGGCGGGAGGGGCGCGGGCGGCGCCGCGGGCTGCGGCTGGTCGAGGGGAGGGGCCGCTGATGGCGATGCGGCTGTCGATCGTCCAGATCGGCAAGGGGACGATCGGCGGGAGGCTCATCGACCAGGTGGCCGCCTGCAGGGCCGCGCTGCGCGAGCGGATCGGGGTCGACCTCAGCTACGCCGGGATCGCCGGGCGGAGCGCCGCGGCGTTCGAGATGGGCGGGCTGGACCTGGGCCGCTGGCGCGAGGTGGTCGAGGCCGGTCGGGGCGCCGACGGGCGGCGCCTCCTCGAAGAAGTCCGCGGCCTCGCCGACCCCAAGGTCCTCATCGACGCGACCGCGGGGGACGGGATGGCCGGTCTGTACGAGACGGCGTTCGCCGCCGGCTTCCACGTGGTGTCGTGCAACAAGAAGCCCCTCGCCGGGCCTCTGGACGACTACCGCCGCGTACAGCAGGCCTGCCGCGGGGCCCGAAGGCGCTGGCTGTACGAGGTCACCGTCGGCGCCGGGCTGCCCACGCTCAGGATCCTGCGGGATCTGGTGGACACGGGCGACCGGATCCATTCGATCGAGGGGTGCTTCTCGGGGACGCTGAACTACCTGTGTGCCGGGCTCGACCGCGGCGGGCGGCTCTCCGAGGTGCTGGCGCGGGCCCGTGGCCTCGGGTATACCGAGCCCGACCCCCGGGAGGACCTGTCCGGGAGGGACGTGGCGCGCAAGGCCCTGATCCTGGCCCGCGAGGCGGGGCTCGAGATCGAGCCGGAGCAGGTGGCGCTTTACCCGTTCTTTCCGACGGCGGGGGGGGATCAGATCGGGTCGTTCCCCTCAGATACGGGCGCCCGCGATGAGGAGATGGCGCGCCGCTTCCGAGAGGCATCCGGGCGGGGCGCTCGCCTCCGCTACGTCGCCACGGTGGACGGCGGCTGCGGCGCCGCGCTGCGGGAGGTGCCGGCCGACGGGCCGCTCGGCCGGCTCCGCGGCCCGGAGAACGTCTTCGTGTTCCGCACCGAGCGCTACGCCGAGCACCCGCTGATCGTGACGGGCCCGGGAGCGGGCCCGGCGGTGGCGGCCGCGGGGGTCTTCGGGGACCTTCTGGAACTGGCGCGGGGCGTGGTGGCCGGGGGGGGAGAGTGATGGTCGGGACGGGCGGGCTGTCGGCGCCCGCGGACGGGCGGACGCCGGTGGCGGTTCTCGGGGCCACCGGAGCCGTCGGCCAGCGCTTCGTCTCGCTTCTGGACGGTCATCCCTGGTTCCGGGTCACCGCGCTGGCCGCCTCGGAGCGATCGGCCGGCAAGCCGTACGGCGAGGCGGTCAGGTGGTTCCTCGGCCGGCCGATGCCGGGATGGGCGCGCGACATGCGGGTGGTACGGTGCCGACCGGGCCTCGAGGCCCGGGTGGCGTTCTGCGCTCTCGACGCTTCGGTCGCCGGGGCGGTGGAGGAGGAATTCGCCCGCTCCGGACACGTCGTCGTCAGCAATTCGCGTAATCACCGGATGGCTCCGGACGTCCCGCTTCTGGTGCCGGAGGTCAACGCCGGGCATCTCGACCTCATCGAGAGCCAGAAGCGCCGCCTCGGAGGAGACGGGTTCATCGTCACGAACCCGAACTGCTCGACGGTCGGGCTGGTGATGGCCGTGGCGCCGATCCACAGGGCCTTCGGGGTGGAGCGCCTCCTGGTCGCCACCATGCAGGCGGTGTCGGGGGCGGGTTACCCCGGCGTCGCCTCCGTCGACATCCTCGACAACGTCCTGCCGCACATCGGCGGCGAGGAGGGGAAGATGGAGTCGGAGACCCTCAAGATCTTCGGGACCGTCCGACAGCCCGCCTCGTTCGCGGTCAGCGCGCAGTGCCACCGGGTGCATGTGTCCGACGGCCACATGCTGGCGATCTCCGTCGGCACCAGGGGGCGGGCGACACCTGAGGAGGCGGCCACGGCGATGCGCGAGTTCAGCTCGCCGCTGCAGGCTCTCGGGCTGCCGTCGTTGCCCGCGCGTCCGCTCCGGGTCCGGGAGGAGCCGGATCGGCCGCAGCCGCGCTTCGATCGCATGGCCGGGAACGGGATGGTCGTCACCGTAGGCCGGGTACGCCGCTGTCCGGTGCTCGACCTCAAATTCGTGGCGCTGGTCCACAACACCATTCGCGGAGCTGCCGGCGCGGCCCTGCTGAACGCGGAGCTGCTGCGGGCGCAGGGGTACCTCTGAATGAGCCTCGCGCCCGGCGGCCCGCCGTCCCGGTCGGGGGAGCCCCCCTCGCCGGGGGTCCCGCTCGGACGGTGGATCCGCGTCTTCTCTCCGGCGTCGATCGCCAACCTGGGGCCCGGGTTCGACGCCCTGGGGGTGGCGGTCGAGGGGCTCGGGGACACCATCGAGGCCAGGCGGATCGAGGGGGCGGACCGTCCGGTCGCCATCGCGGGCCTCTCGGGGGAGTCGGAGGGGATCCCGGCCGACGCGGCGCGCAACTGCGCCGGACGGTCGGCGGAGGCGGTGCTCCAGCGCATCGGGGTCGCGCGCGGCTCCGGCGGCGGGATGGAGATGCGGATCCACAAGGGGATGCCGCGGGGGAGCGGTCTCGGGAGCAGCGCAGCCAGTGCGGTCGGCGGGGCCGTCGCCGCCCGGATCCTGTACGGGGCCGATCTGGGCCCCGAGCGCCTCCTCGAGGCCGCCCTCGAGGGTGAGGCGATCGCGGACGGAGGCCGCCACGCGGACAACCTGGCGCCGTCGCTGCTCGGGGGGTTCACCATCGTCAGGAGCCTCGACCCGGTCGAGGTGGTCCGCCTCGAGGCCCCGCCCCGGCTCCGGTTCGTGCTGGTGCTGCCGCGGATGGAGATCCAGACGCGATACGCCCGATCCATCCTGCCGGAGGCGGTGCCGCTCGCCGACGCCGTCTCCAACTGGGCCCACGTCGGCGCGCTCGTGGCGGCGATCGCGCGAGAGGACCTCCCCGCCATGGGGCGGGCGCTCGTCGACCGGGTGGTGGAGCCGGTCCGAGCGAAACTGATCCCCGGGTTCCTCGAGGCGCGCCGGGCGGCGATGCGGGCGGGGGCGTACGGGTGCTCGATCAGCGGCGCCGGGCCGACCGTGTTCGCCCTGGCGGCCGATCAGGACGCGGCGAGGATCGGCCGCGCCATGCAGGCGGCCTTCCACGGGCATGGTCTCGCAAGTCGCCGGTTCGTCTGCCCCCCCGACAATCGGGGCGCGCGTCGGATCGGCTGAGGGGGCGCGATGAGCGGATCCCCAGCCGGAGGGCGGCCGCGGGCGGCGTCGGGCGCCCGAGCGCCGGTCGGAACGCGGGCGCCGGTCTCGCGGCTGCGCTGCATCTCCTGCGGGCGGGACCATCCCCTGGACGAGATCCGTTACGAGTGCGACGCCTGCACGGGGCTGCTGGAGGTCGTGCACGACCTGGACCGGCTGAAGGGGGTCCGCTCGGCCGCGGGATGGCGGCGGCTTTTCGACCGACGGCTGGGGGAGACGGCCGGACCGCACCGCAGCGGGGTCTGGCGGTACCACGAGCTGGTGCTGCCCGACCTGCCCGCGGAGGCGATCGTCACCAAGCCCGAGGGGAACACCAACCTGTACCGCTTGGCCCGCCTGGAGGAGATCAGCTCGACGGAAGAGGTGCAGGTCAAGCACGAGGGGGAGAACCCCACCCTCTCCTTCAAGGACCGTGGGATGACGGCGGGGGTGTCGTTCGCCCGCCACCTCGGAGCGCGCGCGGTGGCCTGCGCCTCGACCGGCGACACCTCCGCGTCCATGGCCTCGTACGCGGCCCAGGTGGAGGGGCTCCGGGGCGTCGTGGTGCTGCCGAGGGGGAAGGTCAGCCTCGAGCAGATATCGCAGCCGGTCGCGTCCGGGTCGCTGACCCTGTCCTTGCCGGCCGACTTCGACCGCTGCATGCGGCTGCTGCGGGAGATCTGCCGCCGCCGTCCCATCTACCTGCTCAACTCGGTCAACTCGATCCGGATCGAGGGCCAGAAATCGATCGCCTTCGAGATCGTGCAGCAGCGCGGCTGGAAGCCCCCCGACTGGATCGTCGTTCCCGTCGGCAACGCCGGGAATATCTCCGCCATCGGCAAGGGCCTGTTCGAGCTGAGATCCCTCGGACTGATCGACCGCGTGCCGCGACTGCTGGGGGCCCAGGTCGAGAGCGCCGGCCCGCTGGCGCAGGCGTGCAGGGAGGGCTACCGCCGGAGGGTGCGCGTCACGGCGGGCGACACCGCGGCATCGGCCATCCGGATCGGCGATCCGGTGTCGTACGATAAGGCGGTGAAGGCGGTGCGCGAATCCAATGGGATGTTCGAGTCCGCGACCGAGCAGGAGATCCTGGACGCCAAGGCGCTGGTGGATGCCGCTGGCGTCTACATCTGTCCGAACTCGTCGACCGCGGTCGCGGCGTTTCTCAAGGCGCGGGCGGCGGGCGTGATCGGCCGGGACGGGCGGGTGGTGATCGTCGCCACCGCGCACGGATGCAAGTTCAGCCGGGCCACGATCGAGTACCATGGAGGCAGGCTGGCCGGGATCGAGGCGCACCGGGCGAACCGGATCGTCGAGGTGGAAGCCGAGGCGCGCGCCATCGAGCGCCTTCTGCCGGGCGTTTTCCCGGATTCCGGGGGCGGTTCATGAGCAGGCGGGTCGGGCGGAGCGCGGGCCGTCGGACCGCGAGGGGTGTCGGCGGGGGGGCGGCGCGCCGGCGGCGCGGGCGCCGCGCGGCACCGCGCCGGCCCGTGTCCCAGAGGAGACGGGTCCTGCGTGCCAAGGACCTGATGACCCGCGACCCGATCACCGTCAGCGAGACCATGACGATCGGCGAGCTGTGCGACCTCCTGCAGGAGAAGAACGTGAACGGCGCCCCGGTGGTCGACGCCCGCGGACAGCTGGTCGGGGTCGTGACCCAGGAGGACATCATCTACGGAGCCATGGGACACCCGGCCGAGCCGGGACGGGTGGAGCCGGACTCGTCCGCTCGGAGGGGCGGCCGGAGGCGGCCGGGCAGGATGATGGCGATGCTGCGCGACCGCAGGCTCTCGGCCGTGCCGTCGGCGCCGCCGCGCGAGGGAGAGAAGCCGTTCTGGACCAGCGTGCCGCGTCCGCGCGACCCGATGGAGACGCAGGTCGGAGCCGTGATGACCAGCCCGGCCATCTCGGCCGACGAGCAGACGCCGATCGGCGATCTGTGCCGCATCATGTGGAACCTGAGGATCCACCGCGTGCCGATCCTCAAGGACGGCCGGGTCACGGGGCTGGTGTCCTCGATGGACCTCTGCCGGGCGATTATCGAGGGGACCATCGTCATCTGACGGAGCGACGCCGTGCGGCCTCCCGCCCGACTCTACCCGCGCCGAGCCCGTCGCCGCGTCCTCGCTCTCGCCCTCTCCCTCCTCCTGTTCGTCCCGTCGTGCGGCCGGAGCGGTGCCGACCCCACGGTCGAGGGATTGCGCCGTGCCCTGAAGCGCGGTGAGCGGCTGATCCTGGCGAGGGTCCTCGACGGGGGAAAGCCCCACGGGATGGCCGCCGTCGTGAACACCGCCCGAGGCGGCCCCGAGATGCGGATCTACGAGCGGGCGGGCCGGCGGAACGACCTGCGTCTCGCCTACCGCTCGCGCCAGGGCGGGTCGTTCGGCAACCTCCTCCTGCTCGATGTCGACGCCGACGGCAGGGAGGAGCTCGTCGTCACCTGGGCCGGGGGCCACCTCGAGATCCTGGAGGTGGTCGCGCGCGGTGACGACGGGGCCTACGCTCCGCTCTTCCAGGAGGCCGGCCAGCGGGTCGAGGTCCGCCGCGATCCGGCCGGGAAGGTCGAGTTCTGGATCACCGGCCGGACCTACGAGGAAGGGTCCGGACAGCCGCGGACCTACGCCACCCGCGTCTACGCCTGGGACCCCCGGGCCGAGGCGGTCACCGAGCGGCGCCGCTAACGGCATCATTTCCGGCCCGGGAGGCGGGTGCTATACTGCGGCCTTCCGGAGAGAGCTGCCGCTCCCTGAGACATCAGGCCCTCTTGTAACTTGTTGAAATGGCGCGAGTTCTGACCGAACCCCGGCGCGATAGCCTGCCCAACGGGCTGGTCCTGATCGCCGAGTGCATGCCCAATCTGCGCTCCGTGGCGCTGGGGGTCTGGCTCAAGAAGGGGTCGCGTCACGAGTCGAAGGAGCAGAACGGCATCTCGCATTTCATCGAGCACCTGCTCTTCAAGGGGACCGAGACCCGGACGGCCCGGGACATCGCCCTCACGATCGACTCGGTCGGCGGGCAGATGGACGCCTTCACGACCAAGGAGTTCACCTGCTTCTACTTCAAGGTCCTCGACGAGCACGTCAACGTGGCCATCGACCTGCTGGCGGATATCGTCTGCCACCCCAAGTTCCTCCCGGACGAGGTCGAGAAAGAGCGCAAGGTGATCTTCGAAGAGATCAAGATGGTCGACGACACGCCGGACGAGCTGGTCTACGACATGTTCAGCGGCACGTTCTACAAGGACCACCCGCTCGGCCGCCCGATCCAGGGGACGCTCGCGACGGTGGCCCGGATGGGGCTCGAGGACCTGAGGCGCTTCTTCCGCGAGTCGTACCAGCCCGGCAACCTGCTGGTCACCGCCGCGGGGAACCTGGACCACGAGCGGCTCAGCCGCGCCATCCGGGAGGCGTTCGAGCCGCTCGAGAACGGCGCGCCGCCGCCCCGATCCACGCCGCCCCGGACCCGGGCCGACATCGTCGTCCGGGAGAAGAAGGAGCTGGAGCAGCTCCACGTCTGCCTCGGCGTGCCGGGACTGCCGCTGCCGGACGCGAGGCGCTTCTCGGTGCACGTCCTCAACACGGTTCTAGGCGGGACCATGTCCTCGCGGCTGTTCCAGAACATCCGCGAGCAGCGCGGGCTGGCCTACTCCGTGTTCTCGACGGTGAACTCGTTCCTGGACACCGGGAACCTGATGGTGTCGGCCGCGACCTCCCCGGAGTCGGGGCGTGAGGTGATCGACCTCATCCTCCGCGACCTGCGGCGGCTGAAGGACGAGCCGGTGAGCGACCGGGAGCTGCAGCTCGCCAGGGATCAGCTGAAGGGGAGCCTGATGCTCTCCCTGGAGAGCAGCACCAGCCGCATGTCCAACCTGGCCCGGCAGGAGGTCTACTTCGGCCATCAGTTCAACCTCAACGACATCCTCGAGGGCATCGACCGCGTGACGCAGGAGGACGTGCTGGGGCTGGCGCAGGACCTGTTCGATCCGCGGGCCTGCACCCTGGCGGTCCTCGGGAAGACCGCCGGGCTTCGCATCGACTCGATCGACCTGGCGCTGTGAGGTGAGCGATCGTCCGCCCGACCCCGGGATCGTGATCCCGATCGCGCGCACGAGCGGGAACCCAGATCTCCCGGAGCCGGCGCCCGCGACACCGGGCAGCGCCGGACTCGACCTGCGGGCCTGTCTGCCGGAGCCGCTCACGCTCGCCCCGGGGCAGAGGGCGCTCGTCCCGACCGGCTTCTCCATCGCACTGCCGCACGGGTTCGAGGCGCAGGTCCGGCCCCGGAGCGGCCTGGCGTTGCGCCACGGGCTCACCCTCCTGAACTCTCCCGGGACGATCGACTCGGACTACCGGGGGGAGATCGCAGTGGTCGCCGTCAACCTGGGGCGGGAGCCGGTGACCCTGAAGCGCGGCGAGCGGATCGCCCAGCTGGTGGTGGCACCGGTCGCGCGGGTGAGGCTGCGCCCCGTGGAGCGCCTGCCGCCGACCGGCCGCGGCCCCGGAGGCTTCGGGCACACGGGAAGCGACTGAACGGTTTATAATCCGCGCGCCGGCGGCGGTGCCGGCGCGCGGGGCGGGCTCCTCGCTTCGGGGGCGGATGGCGATCCGGCTGGCGGTTCTCGGGAGCGGCAGCGCGGGAAACGCGACCTGCGTCGAGGGCGGGGCCGCCCGGGTCCTGATCGACGCCGGCTTCTCCTGCCGCGAGCTGGCGGCGAGGCTCCGCGGGATGGGCGTGGAGCCGCAGAGGCTGGACGGCGTGCTGATCACGCACGAGCACGCCGACCACGTCCGGGGCGCGGCGCTCTTCTCGCGCACCTACCGGGTCCCGGTCTTCTGCACGGCGGCGACCGCCCGGGCCTCCGGGCTGGCGTGCGGCGAGCTGTGGGGCCGGGTGGAGGTGACGGCCGGCGCCCCGTTCTCGATCGGCGGCCTGTCGTTCCATCCGTTCCGGCTCCCGCACGACGCGGTCGAGACCGTCGGCTTCGTGGTCGAGGGCCGCGGCCACCGCGTCGGCTACGCCACCGACCTCGGACACGCCACCCCCTCGGTGCGCGAGCGGCTCCGGGAATGCGACCTCCTGATCCTGGAGTCCAACCACGACGTCGACATGCTGCGCTGCGGCCCATACCCCCCGATGGTCAAGCAGAGGGTGCTGGGCCGGCACGGCCACCTCGACAACGAGAGCACGGCGTCGATCGCCGCGGAGGTCGCCTCCGCCCGGACGCGGCTCATCGTGCTGGCCCATCTGAGCCGGACCAACAACCGGCCCGAGCTGGCGGTGCGGTCGATGCGCCTCGGGTTCGAGCGGGCCGGCCGGAGGCCGCCGGCGCTGCACGCCGCGCGGCAGGACGCGCCGTCCCCCTGGTTCGAGGCGTGACGGAGGGTCGATGATCCCCAGGTACACCCGTCCCGAGATGGGCCGCATCTGGGCCGACGAGGGCAGGCTGCGGCGCTGGCTCGAGGTCGAGCTGGCCGTGTGCGACGCCCTGGCGGCGGCCGGGGCGATTCCGTCGCGGGCGGCGGCCAACATCCGTTCCCGGGCGCGGTTCAGCATCGACCGGGTGCGGGCCATCGAGGAGACGGTGCGGCACGACGTCATCGCCTTCCTGACGGACGTCGCCGAGAGCGTCGGGCCCGACGCGCGCTACATTCATCTCGGGCTCACGAGCAACGACGTGATCGACACGGCCCAGGCCCTGCAGATGGTCGAGGCCGCGGATCTCCTGCTCGCGGGGCTGAGGGAGCTGGCGGACGCCATCGAGGCGCGGGCGTTGGAGCACAGGAGGACCGTCATGATCGGCCGCACCCATGGGGTGCATGCCGAGCCCATCACATTCGGACTGAAGCTGGCGCTGTGGCACGCCGAGACGCGCCGGAACGTGGAGCGACTGGAGGCGGCCCGGCGCCGGGCGGCGGTCGGGAAGCTCTCGGGGCCGGTCGGCACCTTCGCGCACCTCGGTCCGGAGATCGAGGCCGCGGCCCTCGGGGCCCTGGGTCTCGAGCCGGTCCCGATCGCTTCCCAGGTCGTCCAGCGCGACCGGCACGCCGAGTACCTGGCGGCGCTGGCGCTCGCCGCCACGTCGATCGAGAGGTTCGCGGTCGAGATCCGCCATCTGCAGCGCACCGAGGTGGGCGAGGTCGAGGAGCCCTTCGGGAAGGGGCAGAAGGGTTCCTCGTCGATGCCGCACAAGAGAAACCCGATCGGCTGCGAGCAGATGAGCGGTCTGGCTCGGCTGCTGCGCGGCTACCTGCAGGCGGCGCTGGAGAACGTGCCGCTATGGCACGAGCGGGACATCTCCCACTCCTCCGCCGAGCGCGTCATCCTCCCGGACGCGACGATCGCGCTCGATTACATGATCCACCGGTTCACGGGGATCGTGTCGGGGCTGGTGGTGCACGCCGACGCGATGCGGCGCAACCTGGAGGCGTCCCGCGGCCTGATCTTCTCCGGCGCCGTCCTGGTCGAGCTCGCCAAGAAGGGGGCGTCCCGCGAGCAGGCCTACTCGTGGGTGCAGGCCGCCGCGGCGCGGGCCCGTGCGAGGGGCGCCGATTTCCGGACCCTCCTGAAGGCGGACTCGAGCGTGGCCCGACACCTCACCGCCGCGGAGATCGACCGCTGCTTCGATCTCGATCACCACCTGCGGCAACTCGACGCGATTTTCCGGCGCGCCTTCGGCCGGGACTCATCCGGGCGGGAGTGAAAGCGCCGGGGTCCTGTGCTATTCTTGGCGGCGATTCCCGGCAGGAGGCCGACGGTTGAAGGCGCGGATCTACGTCACGCTCAAGCGGGGGGTCCTCGACCCGCAGGGGAAGACCATCTGCACCTCCCTGCACCAGCTCGGCTACCGCGAGGTGACGGACGTGCGCGTGGGCAAGTTCATGGAGATCACCCTGGGAGGGCTGCCGCGCCGGGAGGCCGAGCAGCGTCTTGGCTCGATGTGCCGGAAGCTCCTCGCCAACACCGTGATCGAGGACTTCCGCTTCGAGATCCAGGAGGAATGAGGGAACGCGGTGAGATTCGGCATCGTCGTGTTCCCCGGATCGAACTGCGATCACGACGTCTACCACGTGGTCAAACACGTCCTCGGTGAGGACGCCGCCTTCCTCTGGCACAAGAGCCCGTCCTTCGCCGGCGTCGACTGCGTGATCCTGCCGGGGGGCTTCGCCCACGGCGACTACCTGCGCTGCGGCGCGATCGCCCGCTTCTCGCCGATCATGAAGGCGGTGCAGGCCTTCGCCGGGCGCGGCGGACCGGTCCTCGGGATCTGCAACGGCTTCCAAGTGCTCACCGAGGCGGGAATGCTCCCCGGCGTCCTGGTGCGCAACGCCGGGCTCAAGTACATCTGTCGCGATGTCTTCGTCCGCACGGAGCGCCGGGACACTCCCTTCACGGCGCGCATCGGACAGGGCACCGTGATGAGGATCCCCGTCGGACACGGAGAGGGCTGCTATTTCGCGCCGGAGGACGTTCTGAGGGAGCTGGAGGAGAAGCGCCAGGTGGTGTTCCGCTACTGCGGCCCCGACGGGCAGGTGACCAGCGAGGCGAACCCGAACGGGTCGCTGCGGGCCATCGCGGGGGTCTGCAACGAGCGCGGCAACGTGCTGGGGATGATGCCGCATCCGGACCGGTGCGCCGAGGAGCTGCTGGGCAACGCGCAGGGGCGGCGGATCTTCGAGTCGATGGTGCACTCCTGGCAGCAGGCGCGCCGCACGCGTATCTGAGGGGGTTCGCGACACCGCAATGAGCCCAGCGTCACGGGATCGGGTCGGGGACGTGGAGGTCACGCTCGATCTCGCCCTCCAGCACGGTCTCACGAGGGAGGAGTACGAGAGGGCGACGTCCGCGCTCGGTCGTGTCCCGAGCTTCACCGAGCTGGGCATCCTCTCCGTGATGTGGTCGGAGCACTGCTCCTACAAGAGCAGCAAGATCCATCTGAGAAGGCTTCCCACCGACGGGCCGCGCGTCCTGCAGGGCCCGGGCGAGAACGCCGGGATCGTCGACGTCGGCTGCGACGTCGTGGCGGTCTTCAAGATGGAGAGCCACAATCACCCCTCGTACGTTGAGCCCTATCAGGGGTCGGCCACCGGCGTCGGCGGGATCCTGCGCGACATCTTCACCATGGGGGCGCGGCCGGTCGCCTCCCTTGACTCGCTGCGCTTCGGCGCGCTCGACCATCCGCGCACGCGGTACTTGGTGGACGGCGTGGTCGCCGGCATCGCCGGATACGGCAACAGCATCGGCGTGCCGACGGTCGGGGGCGAGGTCTACTTCCACCCCTCGTACAACGGCAACATCCTGGTGAACGTATTCTCGCTGGGGATCGCCCGCCGGGAGAAGATCCACGCGGGGCTCGCGTCGGGCCCCGACAATCCGGTGATCTACGTCGGCTCGAGGACCGGCCGCGACGGGATCCACGGCGCCAGCCTGCTGGCCTCCTCCGAATTCGACGCCGACTCGGAATCCATGCGGCCGACCGTTCAGGTCGGCGACCCGTTCACCGAGAAGCTGCTCCTGGAGGCCTGTCTGGAGGTCATGAAGGAACCGGGCCTGCTCGTCGGGGTGCAGGACATGGGCGCGGCGGGCCTGAGCTGCTCGACCGTGGAGATGGCCGCCCGCGCCGGGACCGGCATGGAGATCGACCTCGAACGCGTCCCGCTCCGCGAGGGGGGGATGACCCCCTACGAGATCATGCTGTCGGAATCCCAGGAACGGATGCTCCTGGTCGCCACGCTCCGGAGCGAGCGGCGCGTGCGCGAGGTATTCGAGAAATGGGATCTGGACGTCTCGGTGATCGGCCGGGTCACCGAGACCGGCCGCGTCCGCGTCTGCTGGAAGGGACGCGTGGTGGCGGACCTGCCCGCGCGCCTGCTGGCCGACGAGGCCCCACGGTACGACCGCTCGAGGTCGCGGCCCGCCTGGCAGGACCGGGTGGAGCGGCTTCGGCTCGAGGCCGTGCCCGAGCCGCCGGACGGCAACGAGGCGCTGCGGACGCTGATGCTGTCGGTGAACCTCGCGAGCCGCGAATCGATCTATCGGACCTACGACCACATGGTCCGGACCAACACGGTCGTGCGTCCCGGGTCCGACGCCTCGGTGATCCGCCTCAAGGGGACGAGCCGGGGGCTCGCCCTGTCGGTCGACTGCAACGCCCGCTATTGCTACCTCGACCCGAAGGAGGGGGCGCGGCTGGCGGTGGCCGAGGCGGCCCGCAACCTGGCCTGTGTCGGCGCCGAGCCGGTCGGCACGAGCGACTGCCTCAACTTCGGGAACCCGGAGAAACCGGAGATCATGTGGCAGTTCGAGAGGACGATCGAGGGGATCCGGGAAGCCTGCACCGCCCTCGACGCCCCGGTGGTCTCGGGCAACGTGTCCTTCTACAACGAGACCGAGGGGACGCCGATCCACCCGACGCCGACGATCGCGATCGTCGGGCTGATCCAGGACGTCGGCCCATCGTTGACTCACTGGTTCCGGAAGGAGGGGGACCTGATCTTCCTGTTCGGCGAGCCGGCGGGGAGCCTGGCGGCCAGCGAATACCTCGCCCTGCTCCACGGGGAGGAGGCGGGTCGGCCCGCGCCCGTCGATCTGGACCGCGAGAGGGCGGTGCAGGCGGCGGTGCGCGGCGCAGTGGCCACCGGCCTGGTCACATCCGCTCACGACTGCGCCGAGGGCGGCCTCGCCTTCGCCCTGCTCGAGTGCTGCGTCGGGGGCCCGGACGGCTCGATCGGCGCGGGCATCGAGCTGCAGGCGGAGGGACGCCTCGACGCCCTGTTGTTCGGGGAGGCGGCCTCGCGGATCATCGTGTCGGCGCCGCCCGAATGCCGGGCGCGCCTCGATAATCTGGCGCGCTCCTCGGGAGCCCCGCTCCACCTGCTGGGCAGGGTCGGCGGCGACCGCCTGTCCATCTCCGTCGGCGGGACGCGCGTCGTCGACCTGGAGGTCGCCCCGGCCCGCGTCGCGTGGCGCTCCGCCCTGGCCGATCGGCTCAAGGGGTAGAGGGAAGGCTCGGATCGCGGCGGGCGCCCCGCCCCGTCCGGCCGGATCCCCAACCGTCCGGCCGGCGTGCTAGCATGGGCCGGTGCGCCGCGGGAGGGGCCATGGACACCATCGAGAAGTACCGCCGCTACGTCTGCACCAGCTTCCTCGAAAAGGTCCAGCCGATCGTTATCGAACGGGGAGAGGGTGCCAGGGTGTACGACGAGACGGGACGCGAGTTTCTCGACCTATTCTCCGGCATCTCGGTGGTCAACGCCGGACACGGGCGGCCGGAGATCATCGAGGCGGCCGCCTCCCAGCTGCGCAGGCTGGTGCACTGCAACTCATACCTGTACCACAACAGCCCGACCGCCGATTTCGCCGAGGCGCTCGCCTCGATCATGCCGGGGGGAGACCTGCGCGTCTCGTTCTTCGCCAACAGCGGCGCGGAGGCGATCGAGGGGGCCCTGCGAGTCGCCAAGCAGTTCACGGGGAGGAGCGAGATCGTGGCGCTGGAGATGTCCTTCCACGGGCGCACCGTGGGGACCCTGAGCGTCACCGGCAACCGGGGGCGCAAGAAGGGAGGGGGACCGTATCTCCCGGGCGTCGCCTTCGCGGCGGTCCCCTACACGTATCGCAGCCCATACGGCGACGATCCGGCCACGGTCGCCCGGGAATGCGCGCGCGACGTCGAGCGGGCCATCGACATGCGCACCTCCGGACAGGTGGCGGCGTTCCTCGCGGAGCCCGTCCTGGGGGAGGGAGGCATCATCGTCCCTCCGCCGGACTACTTCAGGCTCGTCAAGGAGATCCTGGACGAGCGCGGGATCCTGTTCATCTGTGACGAGGTCCAGAGCGGGTTCGGCCGCACCGGCCGGATGCTGGCGATCGAGCACTACGGCGTGATCCCGGACATCGTGGTCACCGCGAAGGGGATCGCCAACGGGTTCCCGCTCTCCGCCTTCACGATGCGCGAGGAGATCGCCGGCGCCTTCACGCCGGGCGACCACCTCTCCACCTTCGGCGGCAACCCGATCTCCTGCGCAGCCGCTCTCGCCAATTTGAAGGTGTTCGAGCGGGAGGGCCTCGCCCGGCTCGCCGAGGCGAAGGGAAGGAGGCTCCTCGAGGGGCTGAGCGGTCTGGCGAGCAGGCACCCGATGGTCGGCGAGGTCCGCGGCCTCGGCCTGATGGTTGGGGTGGAGCTGGTCTCCGACCGCGCGGCCAGGACGCCGGCGGCCGCCGCCGCCGTGGCCGTTCAGGAACGGCTGCTCGAGGAGGGCTTCCTGATCGGGGTCGGCGGCTTCTATGGCAACACCCTGCGCATCCAGCCGCCGCTCGTGATCGGCGAGGCGGATCTCGACCGGACCGCCGACGCCCTCGACCGGGCCTTGGGCCAGGTGGCCGCGTGAGCCGGCGGGGCGATGGTCGGGACGCGACCCGGCTTCCGCCCCGCCGGGCGAAGAGGCGAGGTGCGCTGGCGCCGGCGGCTCGCCCCTCCCTCCCGGGTCTCATGCCCCGCCTGAGACTCCAGCATGAGACTTTCCGCAACGCACTCATCTAGAAGATCTTGGACGCATGTCGTCTCACCGGAGAGTATCAGCGGGGGCGCTTCGCATCGAGGGCGCCACCGCGCCGGCACGCGCGCGCTTCGCTATCCCATTGAAATGCCAATGGATACAGGCGGAACGGCGGATGTGCCGTAGATCGGCACGCAAGATGCTATCAGCTTCGCACGGTAGGGCTTCACGGACCTCCTGGGGGTGGAGGGATGGCGGTTGCTCCTACGAGATCGATCCTTGTAGTCACCACGGACCGGAGTCTGGTGCAGGCGGTCGAGAGGGTCGCTGCCGAGGCGCGGGTCACCGCGACTTCCTGCCTGCGCTCGTTCAAGCGCTTGATCCGTCCGGCCGTTCTGCTGCTCGATCCCCGGGCCGTCGGGGTCTGTTGTCTCGAGCGGTTGCGCGCGCTCAGCCGCCACCCGCTTCCGGAGGAGGTGCTCTTCCTCGCCCTCACGGCTCGCCAGGAGGTCCTCCTGCGCCTGCCCACGGCGTGTCCGGGGAAGGTCGTGCATCCGGATCAGCTTGCTTCGATCCTCCGGAGCGCACGGCCGGAGACGCCTTCCCGTCGAGCCTGGGATCACCGACGGAGCATCTTCGCGCCCGAGCGCCATGCCGGGAGCGCCCTGCGCTTCCTCACCACCGCCAGCGAGCACAGGCACCGGCGCTTGACGGTGGCCGCCGCCGCCGCGGCCACACAGACGAGCGTCCGGACCCTCGGGCGTCTGTGCAGGAGAGCGTTCGGAGTCTCGCCGTACACGATCCTCAGCCTGGCCCGCATATGGAGCGTCGCGGAATCTCTCCGTCGGCAGGGGGCCTCCCTCGAGAGCGTCGCGGAAGCGCACGGGTTCCCCGACGTTTCGACGATGAGTCGAGTATTTCTGCGGTTCACCGGGGTCCGCCCAGGAGCCTACCGTCAACGCGTCGCGAGGTCCGTGTCCAGATCCGCCCAGGCGATGTCCGGAAGGGGCATGGACCCGGGCCGTCCGTTTGGCTAGGTTGTCGGCGAGGAGGCGGGATCGCTCCCGAAAGCCAGGACAACCGACGAGTGAGCTTAGCTTCGCCAGAGCTCGACCTGCAGCAGGCCCGGTGGCGTGTGCCCCCGTCCTTCCGCTTGGCGCTCGCCCCCGTCCCTGCGCCGGCAGGAGAGGGTGCACCATGACGAGCGCGCGATCTCGCGCCGCCGGGTCGCACGTCCCGGACCGCTGATCCGTTCACCTGCGCCCGGCCGTGTGGGGCTCAGACGGGCCGGGAGGGCGAGGTAGGCACGTGACGTCGCTGACTGCGGAGAGGGCACTGAGCGACTCCCTAGGCCGGGTTTCGGCGGCCGTGTGCCCGAAGGACCTTCCTCCGGAGCAGTGGGCAATGAAGGTCTACGCGGTGTTCGACCGCGACCCGCAGCCGTCCGAAAGCGGAACCTTCGTGGGGCTCGTCCCGGGTACGAACCTGCCCCAGGTCGCCGATCACAGATTCGCGGATCTCGTCCCCAGACCCGCGCCGCCTCCGGTTCGGATCACCGCAGGGCTCGATGAGGTCCTCGATCGCATGAACGATTCCCCGTCGGGGGTCCTGCCGGTCCAAGACGACGCAGGCCTGTTCGTCGGCGCCATCACGTGGTCGAGCCTGGGAGGGTCCTTGTTGTCCTCTCTCGAACGGGCGGAGGCGAAGTGCAGCCGGGCCGAGGAGACGCTCAAGCTGAGGACCGAGCAGCTTCAGGCCATCGTCGACGCGACCGTCATCTTCATGGACAAGAGGAACTGGTGGGACGTGGCTGCCCTCCTGACAGGCGCCGCACGGACCCAGACGGAGAGCGAGCTGGGATTCGCCGGCATCGTGGAGCAGGGGCCGAGCCTGAAGGTCCTGGCGCAGCGAGGCGTAGCCCGGCCGGTACAGCGCGAGGGTCGGCTCGATGAGCTGGCGCTGCGCGCCTACCGGGATCTGGGCCACCTGGAGTTCGACGATTTCCAGAACCTATTCGGACGGGTTGTCGCCGACGGCAGGCCGGTGCTCCTGAACGACCTGCGCGGCCCCGTCGGCGCCGGGGACCTGCCCCCGCCCTGCCCGCCGCTGCGGCATTTCCTGGCCGTGCCGATGCTGAAAGGCACCGACAGCGTCGGGCTGATCGCGGTGGCCAACCGTCCCGGCGGGTATTCCGTCGGGGAGCAGGCCAGGCTCGAGATCCTGACCGGCATCGCCAGCATCCTCTACGAGTTTCACTGGCGGCAGAAGCGGGAGCGAACTCTCGAGGAGCAGCTGCGCCAGTCCCAGAGGATGGAGGCCCTCGGGAGACTGGCCGGGAGCGTCGCGCACGACTTCAACAATATCCTGACGGTCATCATGGGCCATTCGCTGCTGCTTCGTCGTCGCCTGCCGCGGGCCGGGAAGCTGAGGCGGCACGTCGACGAGATCCGGCGGGCCGGAGAGCGATCGGCGGCTCTCACGCATCAGCTGCTGACCTTCACGAGGCGGCAGGCACTCGAGCCGAGGGTGCTGAACCTCAACGACATCGTGAACGACGTGCTGCCGATGCTGCGGAGGGTCATCGGCGAGGATATCGACTTCGACAGCCGCCTCGAGCCGGCTCTCGGCCACGTGAGGACCGACCCGGGCCAGCTCGAGCAGATCATCATGAACCTCGTCGTGAACGCCAGGGATGCCATGCCCGACGGCGGGAGACTCACGCTCGAGACCTCGAACGTGGAGCTCGACCGAGCGTACGCCACTCGGCGCATCGTCGTCCGGCCAGGCCCGTACGTGATGCTGGCGGTCGCGGACAGCGGCCAGGGGATGAGCGCGGAGGTTCAGGCTCGTGTGTTCGAGCCGTTCTTCACCACCAAGGAGATCGGCCGGGGCACGGGCCTCGGCCTGTCCACGGTCTACGGCATCGTGAAGCAGAGCGGCGGCTACATCTGGGTGTACAGCGAGCCGGGCTACGGGACGACGTTCAAGATCTACCTGCCCCGGGTGTCCGCGCCCAAGGAGACCGGAAGGCCATCAAGGGCGCGGGGCGCGCTGCCGCGCGGAACGGAGACGCTCCTCCTCGTGGAGGACGACCACGCCGTGCGCTCGCTGACACGCGAGATCCTCGCCGCCCACGGCTACACGGTCCCCGAGGCGCGCGACGGCGCGGAGGCGATCGAGATCTGCCGGCGGCATTCCGGCGACATACATCTCCTGCTGACCGATGTCGTCATGCCCTGCATGAACGGCCGGGACCTGGCGCGCCATCTGGCGGGGCTCAGGCCCGGCATCAAGGTGGTCTACATGTCCGGATACACCGGACACACCGTTGCCCGCCATGGCGTGCTCGACGTCGGAGTGCCCTATCTCCAAAAGCCGTTCACCGTGGAAGCCCTGCTGAGCAAGGTGCGCGAGGTGCTCGGGGCGCCCTAGGAGGCCCAGGTGCGGAAGAGATCGCGCGGCAGCGCCGGGGAATCCGCATTCACCGGAGCCTGTCCGGGGACGCCGTCCCGAGCGGGTGCCCGATCGTCGGGAGGCGGTGGGAGGCCAGTGCGCGTCGACACCGGGAGACGGAGATGAAGAAGATCCTGGTCGTGGATGACGAGCCGTCAGTACGCGAGGTCCTGACCTCTTTCCTGGGGGACTACGGCTACGATGTGAAGGAGGCCGAGGACGGCGAACGGGCGCTGGAGGTCGCACGCGAGCTGCGTCCGCAGATCGTCCTCCTGGATGTCGCGATGCCGAAGATGAGCGGCATCGAGGTGCTCAGGCGGCTCCGACAGGAGGCGCCCGAGAGCACGGTCATCATGATCAGCGGCCATGCGGACGAGCAGACCGCGCTGGATGCCCTGGACATGGGGGCGTACGACTTCATTCGCAAGCCCTTCGATCTCGACTATCTCGAGAACGTCGTGCTCGTCAAGATGGCGACGTGCAAGTAGACGACCTGAGATCACGCGGGCCATCGGTCTTGGAGGGGAGGATCCAGCCATGGAGTCCTTGACGGTACCCAAGAGGAAGGTCCGGGTCAGGGTGCGGCCGGTCACGGGAGGCGTGCTCGACGGCGAGTTCTACGTCTCCCTCAAGACCGCCAGCGGCAGACCGGAACGCGTCTCCGATCGGCTCAACGATTCCTCGGAGAAGTACCTTCCGCTCGCGCTCGAGGACCGGCACGTGCTCCTGAGCAAGGCCTGCCTGGTCAGCGTCGAGGTGGGCCGAGGCGAGGAGGACGCCGATCCGCAGGTGTTCCGGGACCTGCGGCGACTTCGCCTCGAGCTGGGCCTGACGGACGGGTCCAGGCTCCGCGGCTCCGTCTACGCCTGGATGGAGCCGGCGCACTCCCGCGCCCTGGACTACCTGAATGCCCCGAGACCGCGGTTCATCTCGCTGTTCGAGGACGACAGAGTCGTGCTCGTCAACGGCGACTACGTTGCCGTCGTGTCGGAGCTCTTCGATCGCCCCTAGGGCGCGGTCGGCCGTTCGGATGACCTCGTCACCCGCACGATGATCCGCGCCGGCGTGCCTCACCCATGAACGCCGTCGACGATCCCGTACGCAGGGCGCTGCGCGACCTCAACGGGGCCATGAAGGCGATCGCCTTCTACCCGTCGCACCATCCCTCCGTCGCCAGGCCGATCGAGCGCGCGGTGCGGACGTTCCGGGAGGCTCTGGCCGCGCACGAGGTGCTCCAGATCGGCGTCGGAGACGCCGTGTTCCTGCTCGACGGGCAGCCGATCGGGGCCGACGATCCGGTGCTCAGCGGCTTCGCGAACTACCTCGCCCGGCGCGGGATCGGGGCTGTGGAGCTGCGGCCGTCGGTCGACCCGGGATCGCTCAGGTCGCTCCTGGAGGTGTTGGTCCTGGATCCGGCCGCGTTGCGATCCCGCGGCGGACCGGCACGCTGCCTCGGCGAAGGGGGAGCCGGCGGGGTGTCGCTGAGGGAGTTCGACCCCGGGGCGGCCCTCCGATCGGCCCGAACGGCTCCCTCAGCCGCCCCCGCCGGGGCCGGCGGAGGCCGCCCGGGGACGACCTTCAACGAGCTGGTGGCCCGCTTCCTCACCGGCCAGGATCCGCAGGCCCCCGCGGGGGCGGAGGGGTTCCTCAGGAACGCGGCGCACGATCTGGAGGGCGTGCGGGCTCTCCGCCGATCCGTTCAGTCGCGCGCCCGCGGCTCGACCCGGGACAGCGGCGAGCTCGTGGCCGCGGCGCTCGGCAGGCTGGCCGCGCAGGTGCACGACGCGGGCCCCGAGTCTCTGCCCTCGCTCGCCCTGCACCTCGGCACGGCCCTCCAGGACCTGGAGCCGGCGACCCGAGCGGAGATACTGGCAACGTCCATACCGGTGGCGGGGACGGACGTGGACCTGGCGCGCGAGATCCGCAAGCAGATCCCCGACGATCGGGTGGGCCAGATGATCGCGTCCCTCGTCCAGGCACAGGGGAAGATGACCTTCCGGCTCGCGGCGGTGATCCGCAAGGTCCTGATCGACAAGGGGGGGGTGGAGCGGAACCGCGCCGCCGTCCTCGAGGCGATCCGCGCCGCGCGCCGGCCCGGGGCCGATCCGCTCTCCGATGTCTGGGCCTCGATCGAGAACCTCCTGGAGGAGCCGCAGGACGAGTGGCTCTCCCGGGAGTACAGGGAGCTTCTGGAGATCATCGGGACGGCGCCGCCGACGCTCGAGAGCCAGACCCGCGACGAGATCAGGCGCCTCCCCGAGTTCGCGGACGCCTTCACGGCGGAGGGGACCAGCCGCTGCGCGTGGCTCCTGCTGCCCGACCTGGCCCTGCTCGTTCCGGCGGTGAGCGAGGCGCGCCAGCTGCTCGAGGAGAGCGGCACCCGGGCGGCGGCGATCGATCCCGGATGGTACGAGACGGCCGCCGGGGTGTGCGGATCGGTCCGCGCGGTCCTCGACGCGCGACCGGTGCCGGAGCTGCAGGAGAGCGGGCTCCGCGCGCTCCGGACCATCTCCGAGCGGGTCCTCGCGAGTCACCGGGAGTGTTTCCACCGGCTCACGGAAGCGCAGCGCGAGGCGCTGGACGGCGTCTTCGAGGCGCTCGGCTCGCACGGCGTCGATCCCCTTCTCACGTCCCTGCAGCGGGAGGAGGACTGGGAGATCCGGAGGAGCCTGATCGCAATGCTGGTCGCACGGGGTCGCGAGTCGGTGCCCGTCCTGGTCCGCCACCTGTCCGACCCGTCCTGGTTCCTGCTGCGCAATATCCTCCTGGTCCTGGGCGAGGTGGGCGATCCCTCGGCCGTTTCCGATATCGCCCGAACCCTCCGGCATCCCGAGCCGCGGGTCCGGAAGGAGGCGATCACGGCCCTGGGGCGGATCGGCGGGCCGCGAGCCTTCGGCCTGGTCCGCGGCTGCCTGTGGGATCCCGAGGTCGCTGAAGTGGCCGCCCGGGCGCTGTCGGCGATCAACAGGCCAAGGGCGATCACCGCGATCCTGGGGATGACGGACAGGGTTCATCTTCTCGGCGGCCGGAACGAGGCGTTGCGATACGCCATCCTGGCGCTAGGTGACCTCGGGGTGCGGGAGGCGGTCCCCCGGCTCGAGGCGATCCTGATGCGCGGTTTCTGGGTGCCCCCCTCCTCGGGCGACGAGGTTCGCGTCGCGGCGAGTCTCGCCCTCGCCCGGATCGGGACGCCGGAGGCCATCCAGGCGCTGCGGAGGGGATCCAGGGTCCACAGGCGCCCGATCCGAGACGCCTGCTCCGCCATCCTGGAAGGCGGGGACATCCCCGCGGAGGCTGTCTGACGGGGTTCGGGGGGACGGTGTCCGATCAGGTCCCACAGCAGGATTCTCTTGAGGCGCTGCAGGCTCTGGCGGCCGCGCTGTCGCGGCTGCGCTTCTATCCGCCCGATCACCCGAGCTGCTCCGCGGCGATCGAGACACTCGCGGCTCGCCTCGAGACCGTTCTCTCCCGGGAGGAGGAATGGCGGCTGGCCGTGATCGGCAGCCGGATCGTGGCCGGTGGAGCCGCCGTGGATGAACGGCCCGAGAGGTTCCAAGCCGTGACCGAATCGCTGAGGTCCTGCGGCGTGGATACGATCGCCTTCCGGCGCGGCCTGGAGCGCGCCGAAGTGCGGCGTCTGCTGACGCTGCTGGCCGAATACCCCAGGGACAAGGCCGCGGCGGCGCCGTTTTCCGAGCTCCTCGCGAGCCAGGGGATCCGGCGGATCGCGGCGGGCCGGCTGACGCTCGGCGATCCTGGCGAGACCAAGGGACGGGAGGCGGCGCTGGAACAGGTCGGCTCGGGCGCCAGCGAGATCTACGAAGGGGCCGTCGGATTCATCCGGGAGACGATCGTCGGGGCGCAGCTCGGGCGCAAGATCAGCGTGCGTGAGGCCGAAGAGTTCGTCCAATCGATGATCCATCAGTTGACGCTGGAGCGCTCCCCCTATCTGATCCTGACGACCCTCAAATCGCACCACGCGTACACCTTCACGCACATCGTCAACGTCTGCATCCTGACCCTCGTCCAGCTCGAGGCCCTCGGCGCCACGCCGCAGATGCTGCGGGAGTTCGGGCTCGCGTCCATGCTGCACGATATCGGCAAGAGCCTCGTGCCGAAGGAGATCCTCAGCAAGCCGGGCCGGCTCACGCCCGACGAGTTCGCGATGATCCAGCGGCACCCGATCGACGGGGCCCTGATGCTTCGGCAGACTCCCTCCGTCCCGGAGCTGGCGATGGTCGTCGCCTTCGAGCATCATATGCGGCACGATCAGCACGGCTACCCCCGGGTGAGGAGACGGCGGTCGCTTCATCCCTGCAGTTTGATGACGAACATCGCGGACACCTATGACGCCATGCGGAGCCGCCGCAGCTACCAGGCCGAGCAGCCGCCCGAGCGTGTGGCCAGGTGGATCTCTGAGCGTGCCGGCAGCGACTTCCATCCGCTTCTGGCCCAGGCGTTTCTGCAGGTCATGGGCGCCTACCCGCCCGGAACGCGGGTGCTGCTCGACAGCGGCGAGGAGGCGATCGCGATCCGCGTGAATCCCCGATATCCCAGTCGTCCCGTCGTGCGCTTGCTGCGGGACAGCCGCGGGAGCTTCGTGCGCCGCCTGGAGGTGGTCGATCTGAGCGAGAAGGAGAGGAACGGGAAGCGTTTCGCGCGCAGCATCGTGCGATCGATCCTGAGCGGGGGGGGGCGCCAGGACCAGGCGACGGGCGACGCCTAAGGGTCAGGCCGGTCCCCGCCCCGCGCCGGGGTCATTCCCCCGGAGAGGCCCGGGAGAGGGCCTGCCGGGACGCCACCCACTCCCTGACGTGTCTCTCGAGGACGCTCAGCGGCAGCGCCCCGTTCCCCAGGACCCGGTCGTGGAAGGCGCGGATGTCGAAGTCCTCTCCCAGCTGCCGGCGGGCGTAGGCCCGCAGCTCCCTGAGCTTCAGCTCGCCGATCTTGTAGGCCAGAGCCTGCGCCGGCATCACGATGTACCGATCGACCTCCACCACGATGTCGTGCTCGGCTTTGCCCGTGTTCGCCCGGAAGTAGTCGATCGCCTGCTGGCGGCTCCAGCCGAGCGCGTGCATGCCGGTGTCGACCACCAGCCGGATCGCGCGCCACATCTCGTACGTGAGCTGGCCGAACTTGGAGTAGGGATCGGTGTAGAAACCCATCTCCCCGCCGAGACCCTCGGCGTAAAGCCCCCATCCCTCGACGAAGGCCGTGTAGGTGCCGAACCTGCGGAACCAGGGCAGGTCCTTCATCTCCTGCGCGATGGAGATCTGCAGGTGGTGGCCCGGGACCGCCTCGTGCAGGGTCAGGGCTTCCATCTCCCAGCTCGGGCGGCTGTCGAGGGCGTAGGTGTTGGCGAAGAAGAAGCCCGGGCGGCCGGCCTCGAGCGAGCCGGGCTCGTAATAGGCTGTCGTCTGCGACTTCTCGGCGTAGGGGGGCACCGGGATCACCCCGTACGGGAGACGGGGCAGGCGGCCGAAAAGCCTGACCAGGCCGGCGTCGGCGCGCTTGGAGATGTCGCGGTAGGCGCGCAGCAGCGCCTCGGGCTCGTCGAAGAAGAACCGCGGGTCGGTCCGCAGGAACCGGGTGAACTCCTCGAAGCTCCCCTCGAAGCCCGACTCGCGGATCACCTGATCCATCTCCTCGCGGATCCTCTTGACCTCCGACAGGCCGATGCGGTGGATCTCCTCCGGCGTCAGATCGGTGGTCGTCATGCGCCTCACGCGGTGCGCGTACCAGTCCGCGCCGTCCGGGAGGTCCTTCATGGCGATGCTTCGGCGCGCCGCCGGAAGGTAGGTCTCGATCAGGAAGGAATGGAGTCTGCGGTAGGCGGGCGAGACCCGGTCGGTGAAGGAGCGGATCGCCGTCTCGCGCAGCAGCTCCCTGTCCTTCTCCGGGATCGACTGGGGGAATTCCCTGAAGGCCTTGAGCATGGGGCTCTCGAGCGGGTCGTCGACCAGCAGGTTCAGCACCTGCTGCGGCACGTCCCGCAGCGTGATCCTCGGAGGCGTGATGCCCTCCTCCAGGCCCTGCCGGAGCCGCTCGATCGTCTGGTCCACCAGAGCCGGGACGCCGTTGAGGCGGGCGAGAATGTTCTCGTAGTCGCTGAGGTGCCTCGCCGGCATCATCGTCAGGAGGCGGGCCACGTCCTGCTGGACTCCCCCCAGCTGGGTGATGGCCAGGTACTCGCTCCCGAAGCGCTGTCCCTCAACCTCCTCCCCGAGGCGCTCGGCGAGCAGGTCGTAGTTGAGGCGATCGGCCCCCTCGAGCCTGGAGCGCTCGATCGACCGGATCACTTCCAGCGCCCGCAGCGCGTCCCGGTCGCGCCTCCCGACGGCCTCGAGGGACCCGTCGGTCCATCGGTCGTTTCCCTCGGGGTGGCCGATGTAGGTGGCGAACTCCGGGAACTCGAGCAGCGTGTAGTCGAAGTAGGCGTCGATGAAGGCCGCGAGCCTGTCGCTTTCGCTGAGACGGTCCGGATTGTTCCGGATCCGGTCGAGCCGCTCCAGGATCTCGCGTCGCGCGGTCTCGACCTCGTCGGCGGAGCTCGCCTGTGTTCCGAGCATCAGAAGGACTCCCAGCGCGGCTATCATCCGCATGCGCATCCTCCACGGGAAGGGGGTTGGAACGGAGACGCTCTCGAGGGATCAAGGCCATAATGTACCATAATTTTGTGCGGCCGGCGCGCGGCGCGGGCGGGGGGGACGGCGTGATCAGGATCGACGGCGGCGTCTCGATTTCGGAGCACGAGATCCGTTTCACCGCCTCGCGCAGCTCCGGGCCGGGTGGGCAGCGCGTGAACAAGGCGAGCACCCGACTCACCCTGCGCTTCGACCTGAGGGGCTCAAGGAGCCTGTCGGAAGCGCAGAAGGAGCGGATCGCGGCGCGCCTCCCGGGGCGCATCAACAGAGACGGTGTGCTGGCTCTGCACTCGCAGCGCCACCGCGGCCAGGCGGCGAACCGGACGGACCTCACCGAGCGGTTCGCGGCCCTCTTGAGGGAGGCCCTGCGGCGGCGGGCCGTCCGCCGGAGGACGCGGCCGCCGCGCTCGGCGCGCGAGCGCCGGCTGCGGGAGAAGAAGTCGCGCGGGCGACTGAAGGCCAGCCGCTCCGCGTGGATCGAGGGCGAGGATTGAGCGGCTCAGTCGCGACGCTCGAGCGGCACGTAGTGGCGCTCGGTCGCGCCCGTGTAGATCTGCCGTGGGCGGCCGATGCGGAATCCCGGGTCGCGCCGCATCTCCAGCCACTGGGCTATCCAGCCGGCCACCCGACCCATTGCGAACATCACCGTGAACATGTTGGTCGGGATGCCGATCGCCTTGTAGATGACGCCGGAGTAAAAGTCGACGTTGGGGTAAAGCTTGCGGCTGATGAAGTAGTCGTCGTTGAGGGCGATCTCCTCCAGCCGCGTGGCGATCTCCAGCAGCCGGCTGGAGCCGCCCGCCCGCCGGATCACCTCGCCGCAGGTCCGCTTGAGGATGGCGGCGCGCGGATCGTAGCTCTTGTAGACCCGGTGTCCGAAGCCCATCAGGCGCGTCGTGTCGTCGTGATCCTTCGCGCGGGCGATGAACCTCTCGGCGCTGCCCTCCTCCGCGGCGATCGACTCCAGCATCTCGATCACTTTCTGGTTGGCGCCCCCGTGCAGCCGGCCCCAGAGGGCGCTGATCCCCGCCGAGATGCTGGCGTAGAGGTTGGCGAGGGAGCTGCCCACCAGCCTCACCGTGCTCGTCGAGCAATTCTGCTCGTGGTCGGCGTGCAGGATCAGGAGCAGGTCGATGGCCCGCGCCACCAGCGGGTCGACGTCGTACTCCTCGCACGGCGTGGCGAACATCATGCGCAGGAAGTTCGACGAGTAGTCGAGGCTGTTGTTGGGGTAGATGAACGGCTGGCCGAGCGAATGCTTGTAGGAGCAGGCCGCGATCGTCGGCATCTTCGCGATCAGCCGGACGATCGTCCGGCGGATCTGCTCGTCGCTCTCCGGCTCCTGGTAGAAGGTGGCCAGCGCCCCGACGGTCGCCGCGCAGACCGGCATCGGATGGGCGTCCCTCGGCAGGGAGCCGAAGAAGCTCGCGAAGTCCTCGTGCAGCATGGTGTGACGGGTCACCTCGGCGACGAAGGGCAGAAGCTCATCGCGGCGCGGCAGATCGCCGTGAATGAGCAACCAGGCGACCTCGAGGAACGAGCTCCTGCCGGCCAGCTCCTCGATCGGGTAGCCACGGTACCGGAGGATCCCTCTCTCGCCGTCGATGAAGGTGATGGCGCTGGTGCAGGACCCAGTGTTGGCATAGCCGGGGTCG
>JBHIBC010000009.1:0-60770 GCA_046758905.1 Acidobacteriota bacterium
AGGATTCGAACCTCCGACCCTCTGCTCCCAAAGCAGATGCGCTACCAGGCTGCGCTACGCCCCGCGAGGCTTTCTTGTAGCATCGCGGGCCCACGGCGTCAAGGAGGCGCGGCGAGCCCGCCTCCCGCCGCGCCGCTCTCGAAGGCCCGGCGGCGCGGGCCGCGTCTAGCGCCTCCGGCCGGGAGCGGCGCGCGGCCCCCGGCCGCCGGGGCGCGCCCCCCGATGGCCGAGGTGCGGCGGCCCGCCGGGGGAGCGGCGGCCGTACCCCGCGGACTTGAGCCCGTGGTGGCGTGGGTGGCGGTGGTGATAGTAGGGGGCTCCCGCGTAGAAATAGTGGTGAAGGCGGGGATAGTAGAAAGCGTAGTAATGCGGGTAGCCGTAGTAGTACGGGTAGCCGTAATAGAACGGGTAACCGTAGTAGAGGGGAAAGCCGAAGGAGAAGAACACGCCGTAGTGCCCGCTCGAGCCGCTCCCGCCGCCCTCGCTGTCCTCGTCGGGCCGCCCCTCCTCCTCCTGCCCATAGACCGGACCGCCTTCGGACGGGGCGAGTCGCCGCGGGCGGGACCAGCCGTCCCGCAGGACGGCCAGCAGGAGATCCTCCCCCGCGCCGGCCTCGAGCAGCCGGTCGACGTCGCCCTTCCTCAGGGCGAAGCGCAGGCCCTCCTGATCGATGTGCCGGACGATCGCATCCTGATCCATCCCGGCGTCGAGCATGCCGATCACGTAGTCGACCGTGAGCGGCTCGGCGGGGCCGGCGACGGCCGGCGCGATCGCCAGCAGCGGGAGGGCCGCGGCGATGATGAGGAACCGGTGCATGGCGTCCTCCCTGGGGACGTCCAGGCGCTGCACCGAATGATACTCCCTTTTCCGCGCCGGGACAGTAGAATCCGGAGTGTCCCCACCCGGGGAGGAGGCGGGCGGCGGTGAGATTCGGCCTGCTGGGATTTCCCAAGGTCGGCAAGACCACTCTTTTCAACATCTTGACCGGGACCCACATCGCGGTCGACAAGTACGCCCCGCGCGCGTCGCAGCCGAACGTCGGCGTCGCCCTGGTCCCCGAGCCGCGCCTGGAGCGGCTCGCCGCGATCTTCAGGCCGAAGAAGACCACCTGCCCCCACGTCGACTTCCTCGACGTCCAGGGACTGCATCGCGGCGAGGCCAAGGATTCCCTCTACCTGAAGGAGATGCGCAACGTCGACGCGATCGCCCACGTGGTGCGCGCCTTCCGCGACCCGGAGATCGCGCACAGCGAGGGGACGATCGACCCCGCGCGCGACATCGCCACGATGGAGACCGAGCTGCTGCTGGCCGACCTCGACGTCGCGCAGCGGCGCGTCGAGCGCCTCGAGGCCAGCATCAGGAAGGCGAGGAACACGGACGACGAGCTGGAGCTCCCGGTGATCCGCCGCTGCCTCGAGGCCCTCGAGCGCGAGACGCCGATCCGCGAGATCGAACTGCGGGAGGAGGAGGTGAAGCGGATCCGCGGCTTCGCGTTTCTGACCGCGAAGCCCCTCCTGCTGATCCTGAACCTGGACGAGGGCGACACCGCCAAGATCCCCACGTTCCTGGAGGATCTCGGCCTGCGCGAGCGCGCGGCCCGGCCGCACACGGCGGCCTGCACCATCTCCGCCAAGGTCGAGAGGGAGATCGCCGACCTCGAGCCGGACGACGCCCGGGCCTTCCAGGAGGACCTCGGCCTCGAGGAGCCGGCCAAGGACCGTCTGATCCGGGCCGCCTTCTCGCTTTTGGGGCTGATCCGGTTCTTCACCGTGGGGCCGGAGGAGTGCCGCGCCTGGCCGGTCCCGGACGGCACCAGGGCGCAGCGCGCCGCCGGCACGGTGCACTCCGATTTCGAGCGGGGGTTCATCCGCGCCGAGGTCGTCCGCTTCGACGACCTGGTCGCCTGCGGCAGCTTCGCCGCGGCGCGGGAGAAGGCGCTGCTGCGCTCCGAGGGGAAGGACTACCGGGTCCGCGACGGGGACGTGATCCACTTCCGGTTCAACGTCTGACGCCGCCGCCCGGGCCTCACCCGCTCGCGATCGCCCCGAGCGCCTCGGCGACGACGGCGTCCTGGTCCTCGAGGACAGTGCGCAGGTCGATCAGCACCCGCTGCCCCTCGATCCGGGCGACGATCGGCGGCGTGTGGCGCCGCAGCCGCTCCTCGACGGCGCGCGCCGACAGACGCCCGCAGGACACCGACAGGAGCGCGGTCGGCAGCCCCGCCTGCGGGGCCGACCCGCCGCCGAGCACGGAGACGCCGTCCGCGATCGACAGGTGGAGGAGCGCGCCCCGCCCGGACGCGGCCTCCAGGACCCGCCGCGCCCGCCGCGCGATCTCCTCCCGCGTGAGGGCGATCATCCGGGCGACCGGCACCCGCTCCTCCGCGCCGCCCCGGACGTACTCCAGGAGGGAAGCCTCCAGCGCGGCGTAGGTCATCTTGTCGACCCGCAGCGCCCGGCTCAGGGGGTTCTCGCAAAGCCTCCGGACCAGCCCGGGGCGCCCGACCAGGATCCCCGCCTGCGGGCCGCCGAGGAGCTTGTCGCCGCTGAAGCAGACCAGGTCGGCTCCCGCCGCGAGACACTCGCCGACGGTGGGCTCCCCCCGGATCCCCCTGGCCTCCAGATCCAGGAGGCTGCCGGTCCCCTGGTCCATCAGGACCGGGACCCGACGGCTTCGGCCCAGGCGGGCCACCTCGCGCAGCGGCACGTCGGCCGTGAAGCCCACGACCCGGTAGTTGCTGGGATGGACCTTGAGGAGGAGGCCGGTGCGCGGCCCGATGGCGCGCCGGTAGTCCTCGAGCCGCGTCCTGTTGGTGGTCCCCACCTCTTTCAGAAAGGCGCCGCTCTTGCGCATGATGTCCGGGATGCGGAAGGACCCGCCGATCTCGACCAGCTCCCCGCGCGACACCACGACCTCCCTCCCCTCGGCCAGCGTGTTGAGGGCGAGCAGGACGGCCGCCGCGTTGTTGTTGACGACGTGGGCGGAGCGCCCCGGGAACAGCGCCCGGAACAGCCGCTCGAGGTGGGCGGAGCGCGAGCCGCGCCGGCCGCGCCCCAGGTCGTACTCCAGGGTCGTGTAGGCGCGGGTGATCGCGACCAGGCGCCGGGCGGCCGCCTCGCCGAGGACGGCGCGACCGAGGTTGGTGTGGAGCACGACCCCCGTGGCGTTGATCACCGGCTGGATCGTGGAGCGCGTGCGGCGCTCGGCCTCCGCCGCGGCCCAGGCGGCCGCGCCGTCCACCAGGGCGCCGAGGCGCGCCGCGTCGAGGCCTCCGTCGCGGCAGCGCTCGCGCAGCGACGCCAGCCGCTCGCGCAGGAGGGCCACCACCAGGGATCGGCCGCGCCGCGCGATGGCCTCCCGCACCTCCTCCCGCACGAGCAGATCGCTCACCGCGGGGATCGAGCGGAGGAGCCGTCGCGCCGCGGCCCCGGGGGAGTGGCCTTTCCGAGCCGGCATCGGGATGCCCTTGCACCGGCCGCACGGTGCGCAGAGAACGATCCTGCAATTGCGGCGGAGCGCCCATTTCAGCACACGGACGGGGGACTGTCAAAGAGCCGTCTTTTGAATTCCCCGCGCCCCAACCCTATATTCCGGATCGCGCACGCCGCTCGCGAGGGATCATCATCGTGTCGCTCGAGCAGGACCTGAAGCGGATCGACGCCGAGATCCGCAAGCTCAAGATAGCCTATGACCTCTACTTCGTCGGCGCCTCCCCCAGGCCGCCCACCGATCTGCACGATTCGGTGGACAAGATGATCAAGCGGCTCCAGAACGTGTCGATGCGGAACCTCGCCGACCGCTTCCTGTACAGCGGCCTGGTCAACAAGTTCAACGCCTTCTCCGAACTCTGGAACAAGGGGATCCGCAACAGGGAGGAGGGGGCCCGCGTCCACCCCCTCGCGGCCCGCGCCGCGCTGCGCGCCGCCCGCACCGAGACCGGAGGGACAAGCGGCCCGCCGGGCGGGGCGGGTCCCGGCCGGGGGGCGAGGGGGCGCCTCGCGCCCGCCGCGGATACCTGGCGCATCCCGGCCAGCGGTCGCGACGAGGCCTCGTTGAAGCGGCTCTACGAGTGCTTCATCGCGGCCAAGGACACCGCCGGCGACAGCAGGAAACCCTCCTTCGACGCCTTCTCCAGGGAGATCGCGAAGCACACCGCCGCGCTCAGGGTGAAGGTCGATTGTGAGGCCATCGACTTTAGGATATACTGCAAGGACAACAAGGTCAGCATCAAGGCGAAGCCGATCAAGTAACCGGGAGCCGGCCTTGAGATTCCGCCTCGCGGCGTGCATCGTCGCCCTTGCAGCCATCCTTCCCGCTCACGCGCCGCTGCCCGTGTGGCCGGCGCTGGCGGAGGAGGAGCCCGGGCCGGAGCCGACGCCTCCGCCTCCGGTCCCGACCCCCACCCCGGTCCCCACACCGACCCCCGTCCCGACGCCCACGCCCGTCCCGACGCCCACGCCGGTGCCCACGCCGACGCCGGTCCCGACTCCGACCCCCGCGCCCATACCGGGCCCGGCGCCCGCCCGGCCGCACCCCAGCCGGAGTCCGGCGAGAGGTCCGGACGCGGCCCGGGCGCTCGATCCGGAGGCGATGGCGGAGAAGGTGGCCCGCTATCCCGAGGTGGCGTTCCTGCGCCACGAGTTCGGGAACCTCCTGGCGCGGCGCGGGCGGCTGCGGGAGGCGTTGCGGCAGTTCGAGATCGCCGTCGAGCTCGAGCCCGACTCGGCGCGGGTGTGGAACAACATCGGCGTCGTGCGCCAGGCGCTGGGGAGGGGCCGCGGCGCGGTGCGCGCCTACAGGAAGGCGCTCCGGATCGCCCCCTCCTACGCCCTGGCGTACTACAACCTGGGGGTCGCCTACGACGCTTCCGGAAAGTACGACAAGGCCCTGGACAGCTACCAGACCGCGATCGAGCTCGACCCCGAGCTCCTCGACCCGCGCAAGAATCCGCAGGTCGCGTCGAACCGCCACCTGGCGGTCGTCATCCTGAAGAGCTACATCGGGCGCGGCGGATCGGTCGTCCTGCCGCTCGAGTCCGCCTACCCCGATCCGCTGCTCAGCGAGCCCTCCGACTGAGCCCTCAGCGCGGGAACGCCTCGCGCACGCCGCCGTCGGTCGTGATGATGCACCCCGTGGTCTTGGCCGAGCGATCGCACGCGAGCCACAGCACCGCCTCGGCGACGTCCTCCGGCAGGACCCGGACCTTCAGCAGGTTGCGCCCGCGGTAGAAATCCTCCAGGTCCTCCGCCCGGATGCCGTGGGCCCGGGCGCGTTCCGCGCGCACCTCGCTCGACCAGAGCCGGGAATCCTGGAAGACGGCGTCGGGATTGACGATGTTGACGCGGACGCCGGACTCCCCCGCCTCGATCGCCAGGATGCGGGCGAGCTGGCACTCGGCCGCCTTGGCGGCGCTGTAGGCCCCGAAATCCCTGCCCGGGGCCAGGACGTTCTTCGAGGCGACGAAGATCAGGCTCCCCCCGATCCCCTGTTCCTTGAGGACGCGCACCGCCTCCCGCGCCACCAGGAAGTGTCCCGTGGCGTTCACGTCGAAGCTCCGCTTCCAGTCCGTAAGCTCCATCAGGTCGATCGGCCGGGAGTGCGCGATCCCGGCGTTGGAGACCAGAACGTCGATCCCTCCGTAGGCGATCAGCGCCTCGTCGAACCCGCGGCGGACGCTGCCCTCGTCCGCAACGTCCATCCCGACCGCCCGGGCGCGGTCGACCCCGTGCCGGGAGACGATGTCGTCGGCGAGCCTCCCGGCCCCGTCCGCGTCGACGTCGGCGACCACGACGTGGCAGTCCTCGGAGGCCAGCCGGCGCGCGATCGCCCGGCCGATGCCGCTCGCCGCCCCGGTGACCAGAGCGACGCGGCTCGCCATCTCCCGTCCCGGCGGGCCGAGTTCCAGCCGGTACCGCTCCAGAGGCCAGTACTCCACCTCGAAGCTCTCCCTCTCGCCCAGGGAGCGGTACCCGCCGAGCCCCTGCGCGTCGCGCATGACGCGGATCGCGTGGCGGTAGATATCGGAGACGACGAGGGTGCGCCGGGCGTCCTTCCACGCGGTCAGCATCCCGATCCCCGGGATCAGGAGGACGCGCGGAAACGGGTCGAGCTTCCCCGCAACGCCGTCGCCGTGCTTCTTGAAGTAGAGGTCGTACCAGGAGAGGTATCCGTTCAGCTCCGCGGCGATCGACTCCCGGAGCGCCTGGGCTCCCTGCGGGCTCTCGAGGTCGTCCGGAAGACCCCGATGCACGAACAGGGGTCGCGACCTCGTGTACAGGAGGTGGTCCGGGGTGGCCGGGCCGGAGAGCGAGATCCGCGGGCCCGCCTCCGACCCGACGAACTCGAGGATCTCGTCCCCGTCGTCGAACCGAAGCAGGACGCGCGACGGGCCGCTCTCCCGGCGGCTGAGCAGCCCCCGGACGAAAGGGGCGAGACGCGCCGCCACCCGGCGGCGGGCGGAGGGGGACAGGGGAGGCCGGGCGACGGCCCCGAAGGCCGACCGGCCGCGCCCTCGGCCGCGCGCGTACTCCTCGGCGCGCGTGCTCATCTCGATGGTGGCGTCGTAGGAGTCCCTCGCGGTGGGCCCCCACGCGATCAGCCCGTGCTTGTCCAGGCCCGCGCAGCGCGCCTCGGGGCGCCGGCGGATCGCGCCGCCGACCTCGCGCGACAGCGCGAACCCGGGGCGCCGGTATGGGATCCAGATCGCCTCGCGGCCGAAGCACTCCTCCACCTGCCGGCGGCCGTCCGCCGTGTCCGTAAGGGCCAGGACGGCATCGGGGTGGGTGTGGTCGACGTGCGGATGCGGCACGAAGGCGTGCAGGAGGGTCTCGATCGAGGGGCGCGGCGACGATGGCTCCATGAGACAGTGGGCGAGGTAGGACACCATCTCCTCGTCGCTCATCGCCTCGCGGTCCCAGAGCGGCTCGAGGTCGTCCAGGCGGAGTCCGGGGAAGCCCGAGCGATCGATGCTCCCGAGGTCCGCCCCGCTCCCCTTGATGCGCAGGACGCGCACCGATCGGCCGCGGAAGTCGGTCTCGACGTGCTTGATCGAGGTGTTGCCCCCGCCCCAGAGGACCAGGCCGGGATCGCGGCCGATGAGCCGTGATCGATAGACGAGCAGGTCGACGCCGCGGAGGCCGTCCGCCTCCTCGTCCCTCCAGAGGTTGTCCATGGTTGTCGGGATTATACCTTCGCGTCGCGCCCAGGAAGAAGGCCCGCGGAGAACCGGGGGCCTGGCCGTCGCGCGTTCAGGTGGTCGGGGGGCGGCTCGGGGAAGCGATCACTCGATGGGGGCGGCGCCGCCGCCCACCTTGATGACCTTCTCGGCCTGGGGTCCTTTCGGACCCTGGATGATCTCGAACTCGACGGGCTGGCCCTCCTCCAGGCTCTTGAAGCCCTGCTCCTGGATGGCGGAGTAGTGGACGAAGACGTCCTCGCCGCCGTCCTGCTGGATGAAGCCGTAGCCCTTGGTGTTGTTGAACCACTTGACGCGACCTGTCAGTCTCACGTTCGTCACTCCTCAGCGATCCGGGTGATGCGGGAACCCTTCGCGCCCTGCGATGGTGTCGAGAACGGCGCGGGACGTTAGCACACGGTTTTCGGCGTTGTCAAGGCGATGGGCCGCTGCTAGAATCCGCGCATGTCGACAGGGCGCCGTCGGGCCGCCGTCGTGGCCGCGTCGATCCTCGCGCTGACGCCCGCCGGGCCGATCCTGGGCTGGACCGGCCCCACCCGCACCCGAATGATCCGCGACGCCCTGGCGGTCAGCCCGCCGGCGCTGGTCGCCATCCTGGAGCCGTACGACGACCGGCTGCGCGCGGGGATGATCGAGCCCGCGAGCCGGGAGGGGGAGGAGGTCCACTACCAGCACGCCGACGGCCGGCGGGGCTTGGCGGCCGCCGGGATCGCGCGCAAGGTCGAAGACGCGCGCGCGATGCTCCTGCGGAGACGATCGCCCGCGCGGTTCGCCTACGAGATGGGAGCGCTCGCGCACCTGGTCGCCGACGCCGCCTTCCCGCTGAACGTCTCGGACGCCGACCCGCGCGAGCCCCTCTACCGCGAGGCGTACCGCTCCTACATCGAGAGCGTGCTCGACAAGATCCCCTTCGTGCTCGACCGCGGAGGCTCCGAGGCGCTCGAGGCGGGAGACGTGCAGGCCTTCATCATGGAGAGCGTCCGGCGGGCCGAAGCGAGCTATCCGCTCATCGGCCCGGCCTTCGACGACGACGGCACGCCGAGAACGCGCGCCGCGCTCGACGAGCGGTCGGTGCCCTTCGGGATCGCCTCGCTCGCCTACTCGCAGGCCGTGAGCAATATCGCGCGCATCTGGAGGTTGACCTGGGCCTCCGTCGACGGAGACCTGCGCGGCACGCCGTACCTCACCGACCCGCCCCCCGAGAGCGCGTCGATCCCGGAGAGTGAGCGTTGACGGCCGGCGGCAGGCGCGCGCTCATCAGCGTCTTCGACAAGACCGGGGTGGTCGATCTCGCCAGGCGACTGGCCTCGCTCGGCTACGCCATCCTGTCGAGCGGCGGCACGGCCGAGGCGCTGCGGGCCGCGGGGCTGCGGCCGGTGGAGATCTCCGAGGACACGGGTCACCCCGAGATCCTGGGAGGGCGGGTGAAGACGCTCCACCCGCGGGTGCACGGCGGCATCCTCGCCGACCCCGCGCTGGAGTCCCACCGGGCCGATCTGGAGCGCACCGGGATCGAGCCGATCGACCTGGTGGTCGTCAACCTGTACCCGTTCCGGGAGGTGGCCGCCCGGCCCGACGCCGGGCTCGACGCCCTCATCGAGATGATCGACATCGGCGGACCGGCGCTGGTGCGCGCGGCCGCGAAGAACCACCGGCGGGTGGGCGTCGTGGTCGACCCGGCGGACTATCCGGCGGTGCTCGAGGAGCTGGAGAGCCGCGGCGCCCTGAGCGGCCGGACCCGCGCCGCCCTGGCGGTGAAGGCGTTCGCGCGGACGGCGGCGTACGACGCCGCCGTCCGCGACGAGCTCTCGGCGCGCACCGGCGCGGCGGGCCCGGCCCCGGGCGGGCCGGGCCGCGAAGGCCCCTTCCCCTCCGACGTGCGGATCGAGCTCCGCCTGATCCGCAGGCTCCGCTACGGCGAGAACCCGCACCAGCGGGGCGCGCTCTACGCTGGAGCCGACGCCGGCCCCGGGACGGTGGGGGGCGCGCGGCCGATCCAGGGGAAGGAGCTGTCGTTCAACAATCTCCTCGATCTGGACGCCGCCTGGAGGCTGGTCCGCGAGCTGAGCGGGCCGGCCGCGGCGATCGTCAAGCACAACAATCCCTGCGGTGCGGCGATCGGGCCCACTCTCCTGCAGGCCTTCGAGGACGCGCGGCGCACCGACCCCGCCTCGGCCTTCGGCGGGATCGTCGCCTTCAACCGCGAGCTCGACGCCGACGCGGCCGAACCGCTCCTGTCGCTGTTCCTGGAGTGCGTCATCGCGCCCTCGGTGACGCCCGCCGCCCGGGAGGTCCTGGGCGGGAAGCCGAACCTCCGCGTCCTGGAGGCCGGGGATCCGACGGCGGCGCTCGCGGGGACGGACCTGCGGCGGGTCAGCGGCGGCTACCTGATGCAGGACTGGGACGCCGCCGAGGTGGACGTGCGGCGGGCGCGCGTGGTGACGCGGCGGGCCCCCGGTGCGGAGGAGCTGGTCGCGCTCGACTTCGCCTGGCGGGTGGCGAAGCACACCCGGTCCAACGCGATCGTGCTGGCGCGCGGGGAGCGGACCGTGGGCGTCGGCGCCGGTCAGATGAGCCGGGTGGATGCGGTGAAGCTGGCGAAGATGAAGGCGCTCGAGCCGACGGAAGGGTGCGTGCTCGCCTCGGACGCCTTCTTCCCGTTCCCCGACGGCGTCGACGCGGCGGCGCGGGCCGGTGTGGTCGCGATCGTCCAGCCCGGGGGATCCGTCCGGGACTCGGAGGTCGTCGCCGCGGCGGACCGGCGGGGGCTGGCGATGGTGTTCACCGGGGTGCGGCACTTCCGGCACTGAGCCGGCGGAGCGGCGCCGCCCGGCGCGGGGCCTGCGGGCGGGACCCGGGGCGGAGCGCCCGGGTGCCGGGGACCTCTATCGCTGATCGAACTGTCGCAGCCTGAGCCGATCGGCGTAGGCGTAGAAGACGCGGTCCTTGGTGCGCGATATGTAGCGCTCGGCGACGTCCTCGATCTTCAGCGCGTCGGCGTCGCCCGGGTCGAGCTGCAGCACCTCGCGCACCTTCTCCAGGGCGCCGCCGACGTCCCCCGCCCGCATCGAGACGACGGCCCAGTTGAACCAGGCGTTGCGAATGAACAGGTCGATGTCCCCGAGCCCCCTGTCGCGCGGCAGGCGGTACAGCTTCCACAGGCAGTTCTGGTAATCCTTGTCGCGGAACATCTTCCTGGCCGATTCGAACCCCTCCTGAAGCCTGCGCTCCTCATCGATCTTCGCCTGCACCTGATCGACGAGCTCCTTCACCTCGAAATTGACCGGGTCGAGCGCCAGCGCGGCGAGACACTCGGCGCGGGCCTCGCGCCACTTCTCCTGGCGCAGCAGCCGGCGTCCCTCGCCGGCGTGGGCCGCCCCCCGACGGCCGATCTCCTCCGGCGTGAGCTGCGGCTCCGAGTTCCCCTTGATCTGGGCGGGCGTGAGGGTCCCCGCTCCCGGCGCGTCGGCGGTCGCGGCCCGGGCCTCCGATCCGGCCGCCACGGCCGGCTCCGACCCGGCCACCTGCGGCTCCCGTGCGGCGTTGCGGCTGCCGCCCCCTATCGGCGTCGGGATCGGACCCTCGGCGCCGACGGCCGCTACGTCGGGCGAGGAATCGGCGGGCGGCGGTCCCGGCTGCCCCGGCGCCCCCGCTCCCCCGGCCGTCCGGGGCTGGAAGAAGAACCACCAGGCCGCGGCCCCGCCCACCAGGAGGAGAACGCCGAGCGGGGCGAAGATCCTGGACGCCGGCGATCCGGCTCTCGGGGCCGGAGACGGCACACCCCTCGCCCTCGCCGCGTGGGAGCGCGGTGCCGGGGACGTCGCCGCGCCCGGCGCCGCGGCCGCCGACGGCGCCTCCGGCGACGCTCCGGGCGCGGGCGCTTTCTTTTCCGGGCGCCGCGTCGCGAGAGGCACCGCCTCGACGCCTTCCTCCATCGGCAGCTCGGAGGGCTCCGTGCCCGTCCCGGGCGGGCCCTTGCCCCCGGCCCGCGAGGCGGCTTCCTTGAAGCCGCCGATCTCGGTGTCGAGGAGCGACATGAAGTCGGCGTCGGCACCGTCGGCCGGAGCGGGGCCGCGGGGCCCGCCGCCCTCGGCCTTGAACATCTCGCGCTCGCCCACCTTGAGGTTCAGCTGAGCCAGCTCCGCCTCCCACGCCGACGCCTCTCCGGCCTTCGGGGGCTCGGCCACTGGGGCGGGCTCGACCTGCGCCGGCGGCTTGCCGGCGGGTGTCGGCTCGCCGGGTGCGGGCGGCGCCGGCGATCCCTCCTCGCCGGGACGTGGGAGCTCCCCCGGTGCCGGCGGGCGGGCGGGGGCCTGACCGGGAGGCAGGCCCTCGCGCTCGAACGCGGCATCGAGCGCCGCGCGCGCGGCCACCTCCTCCTGCGTCGCCGCCGACTCGCCGGTCGTCTCCGCCCCGGCGAGAGGCTCGGACGGCGTCGCCTCGGGCCCCGCCGCCTCGGGCCCCGCCGCCTCGGGCCCCGCCGCCTCGGGCTCCCCGGCCGGCCGCTCCGGGACCGCCTCGGATTCCCGCGGGGCGAGATGGCCCGCGCCCCTCTCGGTCGCCGCGCCGCCCGTCCCGGCGACGGCGCCTTCCGGGCTCCGGTCGAGCCGTTCCCTGATCCTCGCCAGCAGCTCGCGCGCCCCCGGGTGGGTCCCGTCGAGCGCGACGACCTTCGCGCACTGCGCCTCCGCTTCCGGCAACCGCTCCTGCCCGAAGAGCTCCCTCGCCAGCGTCAGGTGCTCCTCGATGAACGGGGACGAGTCGAACGCCTGCTGGGCCTCCTCCAGGAGCCTCCGGACCTCCTCCGACTCGGGGTCGATCGGGACCAGACCGCGCGCTCCCTCCAGGGCGTCGGCGTATTTCCTCTGGGCCAGCAGCTCTCTGACCCGGGCGATCCCCAGATCCAGCCTGGCCTCCCTCTCCTCGGGGCCTCCCGCGGACGGATCCTCGCCCCCGTCGGCCGGCTTCTCGTCGACCGAGGGGGCGCCGGGGCCGGGCTGCGGAGGCTGCCAATCCCCTAGCAGGAGGTTGGCCATCCGGATCCCCTCCCTGGCGCGCTGGTTGGAGGAGTCGACGGTGAGCGCCTCGAGCCAGGCGTCGATCGCGCCCTTGTATTCGCCGTTGTGGTAGAGGGATGAAGCCTTGGAGAGTAGTTCCTGAAGCCTCTCGTCGTCGATCACGGCCACCGGTCCCGGGGGACGGATAGGGGTCCCCCCACCGGGTTCAATTTATTCCGGTGCACGGGGAAGTCAAAGGGCTCGCGACCCGACCCCCGGGGGCTCCGGCAGGGCGTATCTCGGGCTAGCCGCCGCCCGAAGCCGCCTGCCTGGCCTTGGTCACCGCTTCCTTCAGCAGCGGCAGGTCGCGGTAGGTGGGGTTGATCTCCTCGACCTTGGCGAACGCCTCGGAGGCGGCGGCGACGTCCTTCTTATCGAACAGGGTGACGATCCCCAGGTTCAGCCAGCTCTGCCAGTGGCGCGGCTCGATCTCCAGCGACCTGCGGAACTCCGCGATCGCCTCGTCGGCCCTTCCCAGCTCGCGCAGGCAGATCCCCATGTCGGTCCTCGCGTTCACGTCGGACGGCCGAGCCTCCAGGGCCCGCCCGTAGTAGCCGACGGCCTGCTCGAACATCCCGGCGTCGTGGTACAAGTTCGCCAGCCGCACGAGGGCGGGGTGGTCCTCGGGGTCACGCTCGATCGCCGCCTTGAGGGCGGCGATCTCCTCGAAGACCCTCGCCATCATCTCGTCCTCCCGCGGGGTCCCGCCCGCGCCGGCGTTTCCCGCGGCGCCCACCGGAGCCGGTCCCGACATCCCCATGTTCCCGGCCGCCGGCACCGGGCTGGCGCGCCCCACGACGCCCGGCTCGTACACGCCGTACGCGACGATGTACCCGAGCAGGAAGCCGAACAGGAGGCCCGAGATCAGAAAGCGGATCTGCTCTTTGCCCATCTGTGAACTTTCGCGGCCGGACCGGTTCCCGGGGCGCCGTGCCCGCCGCATCGAGCGCGGTGGCGGCAACCTACCATAGGGCCGGGACCGATTCAAGCCGCGCGTCGCTGTGCTATAGTCCGGCGCGTGACGCCCGAGACGCCCGCCGCCGTGCGGCTCATCCCCCCGTCGCGCTCCCGGATCTCGCTGCTGGTCGGCTCGGCGCTCGTCGGCGCGCTCGTCCTCTGCGCCGCGCTCGGACCGCCGCTTCTGGGCGCGCTCGGCTTCGACCCCTACGCGCGCGTGACCGGCGTCCGGCAGCCGCCGCCGACCCCGCCCGACCGGCACCATCCGCTGGGGACCGACCCGATGGGCCGCGACCAGCTCGCCCGCCTCGTCCACGGCGCGCGCATCTCCCTCCAGGTCGGCGTCGCCGGCGAGGCGATCGCCGTCGTCATCGGCGTGCTGGCCGGGGCGTTCGCCGGGTACGCGGGCGGCCGGGTCGACGCCCTGATCATGCGGTGCGCTGATCTGGTGTTCGCCTTTCCGGCGCCGTTGCTGGCCCTGGGGATCATCGCGGCGGTGCCGGAGCCGGAGAACGCGCCCCTGCTGAAGCACCTCCCGCAGCCGTCGGTCGGCGTGGTCTTCCTCGTCCTCGGCGGGATCGGCTGGGCCGGAATCGCGCGGCTCCTGCGCGGAGAGATCCTCAGGATCCGCGAGCTCGAGTTCGCCCGGGCCGCCGCGGCGATCGGCGCGCCCGGCCCCCGCGTGGTGCTGCGGCACCTGCTCCCGAACGCGCTCGGTCCCCTGACGGTCGCCGCCACCCTGGGGGTCGGCGGGAACATCCTGTTCGAGGCGTGGCTGTCCTTCCTGGGAGTCGGCGCCCGCCCGCCGCTCCCTTCCTGGGGCACCATGGTCACCGAGGGCCAGGCCTACTTTCTGAGCAAGCCCTGGGTGTGCGTCGCCCCCGGGCTCGCGATCCTCGTCGCCGTGCTGGGCTTCAACCTGCTCGGCGACGGGATCCGCGAGCGCCTCGATCCGAGACGGCGACGCACCGCGGTATGAGCGAGAACGCGCCCTCGCCATCGAGGCGCCCGCCGGTGAAGGCGCCGACCGAACACGGCCGTGCGGCGTCCCGGCGGCGGCCGGCGGCCGCGCGGTGGCTTCTCCCCGCGCTCGTCGTCGCCCTGGTGGCGCCTCTCGCCTGCGCCCGAACGGAGACCCCCGGAAGCGGGAAGGAGCAGGTCTTCCGGTTCCGCCTGCGGGAGGACCCGCCGACTCTCGACCCGCAGCTGGCGATCGACCAGCTCTCCGAGTCGGTGCTGTTCGGGATGTTCCGGGGGCTCGTCGAGCTCGACCCCGGGACCCTCGAGGTCCTGCCGGCGGTCGCCTCCTCGTGGTCGATCTCGGACGACCGCCTCACCTACACCTTCCGCCTGCGGGACGACGTATTCTTTCACAACGGCCGCAGGCTCACCGCACGGGACGTGCGGTACAGCTTCGAGCGCCTGCTGCGCCCCCGGACCGCGGCGCCGCGCCGGTTCATCCTCGAGCCGATAGCGGGAGCGAAGCAGTTCACCGCCGGACGGAGCCCCTCCATCGCAGGGCTCAAGACGCCCGACGACCTCACCGTGGAGATCCGGCTGGCCGAGCCCTTCGCGCCGTTCCTCGGGCAGCTCACCCTGCTCGCGGCCGCCATCCTCCCCTCGGAGGTGTACGGGGATCCGGAGCGCTCCTATCTGCGCGCCCCCGTCGGCTGCGGGCCGTTCCGCTTCGCGCGCTGGGAGCAGTCCAACTTCCTCGAGCTGCGGTCCTTCGAGCGCTTCTACGGGGGCCGTCCGGCCCTCGACCGGGTCGTGGCGAGGATCATCGAGAACCGCCAGAGCGCCCTGCAGGAGTACGTGGCCGGGGGCCTGGACAGCCTGGACGAGGTGCCCGATGCCCACGATGAGGCGATGCGCGAGAGGCTGAAGGACGAGATCCACGTCTACCCCACGATCGGCACCGGCTTCATCGGCTTCAACCTCGACCTGCCGCCGCTGCGCGGGAACCCCGCGCTCCGCAAGGCGTTGAACTACGCCGTCGACAAGAGATACCTGTGGGAGGTCCTGATCCCGGGGCCCAGCGTCCCCGCCCGCGGGATCATCCCGCCGGCGATCCCGGGATACGATCCGGCGATCCCGGGCTATCCGCACGACCCGGACCGGGCGGTCGCGCTGCTGGCCGAGGCCGGCTATCCCGGCGGGAAGGGCCTGCCGCCGCTGTCGCTGTGGGTGAACACCAGCGAGGACAACAGGCGCATCGCCCAGCAGATCCAGTCCGATCTCAGGGAGGTCGGCGTTGAGGTGTCGATCCGTGAGGTCGACTGGGGGGCGTACCTGCACGCCGTGGAGGGGACCGCCGAGGCCCCGGGACAGGCGCAGATGTTCCGGCTCGGCTGGTACCTCGACTATCCGGACGCCGACGCCATCCTGCGGCCCCTGTTCCACTCCGCCAACCTGGGGCCGGCCGGCAATTATTTCCGCTACCGCAACCCGGAGTTCGACCGGCTGATCGCGCGGGCGCTCGCCGAGACCGACCCCGGGGTCCGCGGCGAGCTCTACCGCCGGGCCGAGCGGATCGTCGTGATGGAGGACGCGGCCGTGCTCCTCCTCAATTACTACGGCTCGCAGACGCTGTTCAAGCCGTACGTCAAGGGGATCGTGCTGTCACCGATGGGCGAATTCCGCATTCCGCTCGAACGGTTGCGGATCGACAGGCGGCCCGCCTGAACGGGAGGGCCGCGCCCGGGAGAAGCGATGCCAGGATACGTGGTCCGGCGGCTTCTGGGGCTGGGTCCGGTCCTGGTCGCGGCCGCGACCCTGGTCTGGATTTTCGTCTTCCTCCTCCCGGGTGACCCGGCGCGCCTGATCGCGGGCGGGCAGGGGGCCGACCCGGAGATCCTCGAGTCGATCCGGACGGAGTGGGGCCTGGACCGTCCGGCGCCGGCGCAGTACCTCACCTACCTCGGCAAGCTCCTGCGCGGCGACCTCGGGACCTCCTACGTGCAGCGCCGCTCCGTCGCCGCGATCGTCCGGGACCATCTCCCGCCGACCCTCATCCTGGCGCTCGCCGCCATCCTGCTCTCCGCGACGGGGGGCGTGGTTTTGGGCGCGCTCGCGGCGTTCCGGCGGGGCGCCATGGACGACCTCGTTCTGGTGCTGGCGCTCGTCGGGACTTCGACGCCGGTCTTCTGGCTGGGCCTGATGCTGATGCTCCTGTTCGCGTCGCGCCTGCGCTGGCTGCCGGTCCTCGGGTACGGGATGGACGGCGCCGTGATCCCGGTCCTGGGCATCCGGCTGCCGGAGTGGGACCATCTGATCCTGCCGGCCGTCACGCTGTCGCTCGTCTCCCTCGGCGGCATCGCCCGCCTGACGCGGACCAGCCTGCTGGAGACCGGCAGCGCCGAATTCCTGGTCACCGCGGCGGCCAAGGGCGCCTCGCGGGTCCGCGTCTTCACCCGGCACGCCCTCGCCAACGCCCTGATCCCCGTCATCACCGTCGTCGGCCTCGACTTCGCGAGCCTGCTCGGCGGCGCCGTCGCCACCGAGTACGTCTTCGCCTGGCCCGGGCTGGGGAAGGCGATCGTCCGCGCCATCGCGCTGAGGGACCTGCCGGTGGTCGAGGGAGGCGTCCTGGTCCTCACCGCGACCTTCGTCCTGGTGAACCTGGCCGTCGACCTGCTGTACGTCTACGTCGACCCGCGCCTGCAGATCGACCGCGCCCGCTGACGGGCCCCGGCGGTCGCTCTCCGGTGGGATAATGCCGGGATCCGGAGGACGCTTGGTGCCCGATACCGACCGCGCTGCCCGCGGAGCGCGCCCCCGCCCGCCGAACCTCTACGGGATCGACCGGGACGGGCTGGCCTCGGCGCTCGCGCCGTGGACCGAGCGGGGATTCCACGCGGCGCAGCTGTACCACTGGATGTACGGCCGGCAGGAGACGCGCCCGTCGGTGATGAGCGATCTCCCGGCGCGCCTGCGGGCGGCCCTCGAGGAGCGCTTCCGGATCTTTTGGCCGGAGGTGCTCGAGGTCCGCCGCTCCGCGGACGGGTCGAAGAAGTACGCGCTCCGGCTCGAGGACGGGTGCGAGGTGGAGGCGGTCTACATCCTGTACGGCCGCCGCGTCACCTTCTGCCTCTCCTCGCAGGTCGGCTGCCCGCTCGCCTGCCGCTTCTGCCTGACCGGCACGATGGGCCTGGTGCGCAACCTGACCCCGGGGGAGATCGTCGGGCAGGCGGCGGTGCTGGCGCGGGACAACGGCATCGACCCCGCGGGGGCGCGGGTCGTCTTCATGGGGATGGGGGAACCGCTCAACAACTACGACGCGGTCCTGAGGGCCTTCCGCCTGCTCGTGGACCCCCGGGGCTTCGCCCTTCCGCCGCGGCGCGTCACCCTCTCGACGGCCGGCCTGGTGCCCGGGATCGAGCGCCTGGCGGCCGAGTCCCCGCGCCCGCGACTCGCCGTCTCCCTGGCCGCCGCCGACGACGCCCTGCGCGATCGACTGGTGCCGATCAACCGCAGATACGATCTCGCCGCGCTGATCGACGCGTGCCGCCGGTTCCCCCTCGGGCCCCGCGAGAGGGTGACCTTCGAGTACGTCCTGCTCGCGGGAGTCAACGACCGCTCCCGCGACGCCGCCCGGATCGCGCACCTGCTCCGGGGGCTGCGCGCGAAGATCAACGTGATCCCGTACAACGAGGCCGGCGCCTCCGGCTTCAGGACCCCCGCGCCCGAGCGCGCCGCCCGCTTCCGGGAGGCGCTTTTGGCCCGCGGGGTGCCGAGCACCATCCGGTGGAGCAGGGGGCGCGACATCGGCGCGGCCTGCGGCCAGCTGGCCCGGGGCTCGGCTCCCGCGCGCGCTTGATCGGCCGCCGCACGCCCCCCCGCGGCCGAGCGCCTCACCCCGGAGAGCCTGGCTCGTCCCGGAGGGCCGCCCGCAGCGCGCGGACCGCCTCCGCCGGATCGGCCGCGCCGGCCACGGCGGAGATGACGGCCACCCCGGCGATCGGGAGCCCCGCGATCGCGGGGAGATTCGAGGCGCGGATCCCGCCGATCGCCCAGACCGGGATGCGGACCGACTCGGCCGCCCTGCGGAGCGCCGCCGGGCCCTGCGGCGGACCGAACGCGGCCTTGCCGGGGGTCTCGAACACCGGCCCGAAGAAGAGGTAGTCGGCCCCCTCCTTCTCCGCCCGGCGCGCCTCGGCGATGGAGTGGACGGAGCGGCCGATGAGGAACCTCCTCCCCACCCGGGGCCGCACCAGGTGGATCGGCAGCCCGGAGGCCGGCAGGTGGACGCCCGCCGCCCGGGCCGCCAGGGCGACATCGAGCCGGTCGTTGACGATGACGCGGGGCCGGCCCCGGAAGGCCCTGGCCCGCCCGACCAGGTCGCGGGCGCAGCGCGTGAGCTCCCCGCCGGGGAGATCCTTCTCCCGGAGCTGGACGAGTTCCGCCCCGCCCTCCAGCGCCGCCTGCGCCACCTCCGCCACCGGGCGGCCGAGCGTGGCGCGCCGATCGGTCACGAAGCAGATGCCGATCCCGCGCGTCGCGGGCGCGGCGATCACGCTCCCCTCACGCGCCGGCAGAAGGCGAGGAAGTCGCGCCAGGCCACGACGAGGTGCAGGACCCCGAGACCGGTCACGCCGCCGCGCACGAAGCCGCTCAGCAGCACGTCCCTCACGCCCGGCACCTGCGCGAAGTAGGAGTGGGACCAGACGAGCGACCAGGGGACGAGGGCCAGGAAGATGCCCGCCTCGAGGCAGTAGAGAAGATAGAGAAGGTGAAGCCAGACCCTTTTCATCGCTCGCCGGCGGTTGAAGGCTCCCCGGAAGGGTAGCAGATCCGCCGCCCGCTGCGGCCCCTGGGGATCCGCCGCCGTCCCGGGGACGCCTCGCTCCGCACCTGAATTGACGGCCCCCGGCCTTCTGGTAGAATAGGCGGCCCTGTCCGGCGCCCGGCCCGCCGCGAGGACAACGCGATCGATGGGTCACCTGCGTCTCGCCTCCGTACCTTTCGTCAACGCCGAGCCGCTCATCTGGGGCTTCACGCGGGGCCCGTACCGAGGCGTCTTCGACGTGATCCGGGTGGCCCCGCCGCGGATCCCCGAGCTTCTGAGAGCGGGAGAGGTCGAGGTCGGGCTGATCCCCTCGATCGAGTACCAGCGGCTCGGCGACGCGCGCATCCTCCCCTACCTGTGCGTGGCCTCCAAGCGCCGGGCCCGTTCGGTCTACCTGGCCTCGCGGGTGCCGTTGCGGCGGGTGCGGCGGATCGCCGTGGACGAGAACTCCCGCACCTCGGTCGCGCTCCTGAAGATGATCCTGGCGCACCGGGGGATCCGGGAGGTCGAGACCATCCCGCGGGCCCCCTCTCTGAGGGAGATGCTGCGCGACAGCGACGCCGCGCTGCTGATCGGCGATGCCGCGCTGACCACCGACACGCGCGGGCTCGAGGTCCGCGACCTCGCCGCGGAGTGGTTCGCCATCACCGGGCTGCCGTTCGTGTTCGCCCTGTGGGCGGTGCGGCCGGACGCCGTGCTCCCCGACGGCGCGCGACCCTTCCTCGAATCCCGCAAGATGGGGATCGCCAATATCCCCGCCATCGCCCGGGAGGCCGCGCCGCGGCTGCGGCTGAAGCCCGCGACGATCGAGGACTACCTGAGGATCGACATCCACTACCACCTGGCGTCGGAGGAGTCCCGCGCTCTGGACCTGTTCTTCCGGCAGGCGAGAGAGCTCGGGCTGGTGCCGGGCCGCCGGGCGATCGTGGTGCATGAGCCGTCGGGATGGGAGGCCGCCCGCGCCGGGAGGGGCGGCTGATGGACGGCACGCTCCGGCCGGGCGAGGCCGCGGATCCCGCCGCCCCGCGGGCCGGTCTCGGCGAGGCGGGTCTGACCGGCGTCCGGCGCGCCTCGATGGCCGTCGACCGGGTCCTCGACCGCGCCGCGTCCGGGCGGAGGATCGGCGCCGACGAGGCCTTGCTCCTCCTGCGCGAGGCCCCGCTGATCGATCTGGCGCTGGCCGCGGACCTGGTGCGCCGCCGCATCCACCCGGAGCCGATCGTCACCTACATCGTCGATCGCAATATCAACTACACGAACGTCTGCGTGGCGCGCTGCTCGTTCTGCGCCTTCTACCGCGACCCCGGGCACCCCGAAGGGTACCTCCATTCCAGGCGGACGCTGTTCGCCAAGATCGAGGAGATGCTGGCGCTCGGGGGCACCGGCGTGCTGATGCAGGGCGGGCATCACCCCGACCTGCGCCTGGAGTGGTACGAGGACCTGCTGCGCGCGTTTCGTGAGCGGTTCCCCCGGCTCCAGATCCACGCCTTCTCACCGCCGGAGATCCAGCACATCGCGCGGGTCTCGGCGCGCCCGCTGGAGGAGGTGCTGCTGCGGCTCCGGGCGGCGGGCCTCGACAGCATTCCGGGCGGCGGGGCCGAGATCCTGGTCGACGAGGTGCGGCGGCGGATCTCGCCGCTCAAGACGATGTCCGCGGAGTGGCTGGAGATCATGGAGACGGCCCATCGGGTCGGCATCCCTACGACGGCGACGATGATGTTCGGGCACGTCGAGAGCTACGCGGACCGCGTCACCCACATGGAGCGCATCCGCGCCCTCCAGGAGCGCAGCCTCGAGCGCGGCGCGCGCGGCTTCACCGCGTTCATCTCCTGGACCTACAAGGCCGAGAACACGGCCCTCGGGGGGCGCGAGGTGAGCAGCGCCGACTACCTGCGCACGCAGGCGGTCTCCCGCCTCTTCCTGGACAACGTGCCCAACGTCCAGTCGTCGTGGGTCACGCAGGGCAAGGAGATCGGCCAGGTGGCCCTGAAGTTCGGCGCCAACGACATGGGCAGCACCATGATCGAGGAGAACGTGGTTCGCGCCGCGGGGGCCTACGGCTGCACCACCCGGGCCGAGATCGAGCGCCTGATCCGCGAGGCCGGCTACGTCCCCCGCCAGCGGGATACGCTGTACGAACTGGTCCCCTGAGCCGCCCCGTCGCCATGCGGTCCCCGCGCCTGCTCGCCGCCGCCCGGGAGGCGCCGTGAGCGCCGGGCTGATCGTCAAGGCGATGCTGATCGCCGCGGTGCTCTTCGTCCTGGCGGCGATCGCCTCGACCACCGCCTACCGGATCACCGCCGCCGCGGTGGAGATCCTGATCCTGGGGAAGGTCGTGCGGCGCATCCCCCTTCCGGAGATCGAGGAGGTGCATCGCCGCGGCGCGCTCCTGCACGAGAACTGGTCGGGCCCGAAGTTCTGGAACGCGGTCACCATCCGGCGCCGCCGCGGTCTGCTCAGGAACGTCGTCATCAGTCCCGACGATCCCGACGGCTTCGTGCGGCGTCTGCAGGAGGCGATCCGCCGGGCGGCCCCGGGGCCGCTCCCCTAGGGCGTACCGCCACCGGGCCCCGGCCGGCCCCGGGGGGAGGGCCGGCCCGGCGGGCCCTGGCCGGCCCGCCCGCGCCGCGCCCCGGCGTGCCAGACGCCGGGGATCGTGGTGTCGCAGTCGGGGCAGGTGCCTGCGCCGGTGATCCGGTTCCGGAGGATCCGGTAGCCCCGGCGATCGATCACCGTCGCCCCGCACCCGTGGCACCGGGTGCTCTCCCATCTCCCGACCCCGCCCGGCAGGTTCCCCGCGTAGACGTAGCGCAGGCCTTCCGCACCGCCGATCTCGGCCGCCCGCAACAGGGTCTCCGCCGGGGTGTCGTCGGGGTCGGTCATCCTGTAGTCCCTGTGGAAGGCGGTCACGTGCCACGGGATGTCGGGCGACACGCCGCGCACGAACCGGGCGACGTCGGCGATCTCCTCCGGCGAGTCGTTGAACCCCGGGACGAGGAGGGTCACGATCTCGACCCAGAACCCCTTCCGGTGCAGCGCCGTGATCGTGTCGAGCACGTTGCGCAGCGTGCCCCCGAGCGCGCGGTAGGCCTTGTCCCGGAACGACTTCAGGTCGACCTTGTACAGGGCGACCCAGGGGCGGATGTACTCGAGCACCTGCTCGGTACCGTTGCCGTTGCTGATGTAGGCGCACAGGAGGCCCCGCTCCGCGGCGGCGCGGAACACGGCGACGGCCCATTCGGACGTGATCAGGGGCTCGTTGTAGGTGGACGCCACGACCTTCGCCCCGTGGCGCACCGCGAGGTCGACCAGGACCTCGGGCTCCATCCGCTCGGGCGTCGCCAGCGCGTTCGGGTCCCGGATGGCCTGCGAGGTGATCCAGTTCTGGCAGTAGGCGCAGTGGAAGTCACACCCGAGCATCCCGAACGACAGGGCGTCGGCGCCCGGAAGCACGTGGAAGAAAGGCTTCTTCTCGATCGGGTCGCACTGCAGCGATCCGACGTACCCCCACGGGACCCGTAGCCGCCCGCCCTCGTTGAACCGGACCTTGCAGATCCCGGGGCGCCCTTCCGGGATGAAGCAGCGGTGCCCGCACGCGAAGCAGCGCACCGCCCGGTCCGGCTGCGGCTCGTGCAGCTCCCCGACCCGGGTCAGCTCGCCCAGCACCCTGGCCAGGGGGAGCGCCGTCGAGGTGCTCTGCCGACTCATCGTGTCGCGGTCCCTTCCGATGACAGTATATCCCCCGCGCCCGGCGGCGGATACCCGGCCGTTGGAGATTCGGGGATCCGGATCCCGGTTCCGTGTGGTAGGCTGCCGGCCGAGCAGCACCCACTTTCGCCGCACCGTAAAAGAAGACCCAAGTCGCCTGGACGCCGCCCGGCCGCATCGCGCCGGGCGGGGGAAGATCGAGAGGGAACGACGCCGTGACGGTCGGGACCGCTCTGCTTCTCCTGGTCCTCGGAGTCCTGACGCTCGCCGCGCTGGCGGCGGCATCCGGCGCGGCCCTGCGGGCTGTGGGCCGGCTGGAGAGGAGGCGAACCGTCCTCGCCCGGGTCAGTGCCGCGCGGGCCTGGTCCCTGGTCGGCGATCTCCCGACGCTGATCTCCCGGCACGCCAAGCTGCTGGATCGGGGCGACCTGGACGAGTGGGAGCTGCGCTCGGGGGACGGCACGACGGCCGGGTCGGTCTGGCTGGGCCGGGGTCACCGGAACGGCCGGCCCTACTGGCTCGAGGTGCAGATCGTGCGCTGCGAGGCGGGCGCGGAGATGAGCCTCCGCCTCCGCCGCGACGCGCTCGGCACCCACCTGGGCCTGCGGAACCACTGCACGGCGCTCAGCGTGGCGGGGATCGACGCCCGGGCCACCAAGCTCACCCTGCGCCTGCACGCCAGAATGCGCGGGCTGAGGCTGATCTGGCTGCGGCTGGTCTCGCCCGCCGAGCTGCAGGCCCGGCTTCTCGACCACGGACTGCGCTCGGTCAAGCTCGCCCTGGAGGCTCGGGCGCAGACGGCCGCCGCGGGTGCGCCGCGGCGCGCGACATCGGGCGCGATCGCGCCCGGCCGCGATCTCCGCCCCCGGCCGCGCCCGGGAAGGCCGCCGCAGCCGCGCCCCTGATCAACGCGACCGGGACTGCTCGAGGAAGCGCTCGCGGACGTAGCCCACCGGGACGGTGCCGGCCGAGAGAAATCTTTCGTGGAACGCGCGGAGCGAGAACCGTTCGCCCTGGACGGCGCGCACCCGCGCCCTCAGGTCGAGGATGTCGCGCTTGCCGAGGGAATATGTGATCGCCTGCGTCGGCCACTTGGAGTAGCGATAGATCGCCCGCCTCGCCCCGTGGCAGACCGCCTCGCGGACCGGGTCGGAGGCGGGCGCCGCGCACGCGTCCGGGAGCAGGTCGACATTGGCCAGGAAGTAGTCGACCGCTTCGTCGAAGCCCATGCGGCCCGTGTGCAGGCCGGTGTCGATGTGCACCCGCGCGTCGCGCAGCACCTGCCACTTCAGCTGATAGAGACGCTCCTCCGGTGAGTAGAAGCCGTGCGGCGCCCCCGCCCGCGGCTCGGCCATCAGCTGCTCGGCGTACAGCGCCCATCCCTCCGCGGCCATGCTGTCCTGCCACATCGACGACGTGTCCTCGACCGCCCCCGGGGTCAGCCAGCGCACCGCGCTGATCGACCTCCCCTTGGCCGACCTCATGAACCGGTGGTGCCAGTCGTGCCCGGGGAACCCCTCGTGGGCGCACAGGGCGGCGACCGCGTGGACGTTGTTCTCCCTCAGCACCCCCGGATCGCCGTGCGACGCCGTCAGGTAGAAGCGACCGCGGCCGCCCTCCTTGAACGCCGGCGCGGGATAGTAGGCCGCCTCCAGGGTGCTCTCGAGCATCGGGGGCGTCGGCACGATCTCCAGCCGGTAGTCGTCGGGCAGGTCGAACATCGCGTGGCGGCGCGCGAACTCCACGAGGTCCTGCGCCCGCGTCCTGTAGATGCGGAACATCTCCTCGTCGTCCCGCGGGTGGTCGCGGGACAGGCCGTCCATCACGCTGCGGACGGATCGGAGCGCGCGCGCCCTCGGCTCCCAGCGGAGTCGCAGCCCGCGCCGGCGCGCCACCTCCCGGGCGGCGTCGATGAGGAGATCCTGGCTCTCGAGGACCTTCCGGCGGCCGAGGTCGAACAGGGCCGACGCCGTGTCGGCCGGCGGCAGCCGCAGATTGTTGCGCAGCCTCCAGTCGTACTCCCGTTCTCCCAGCATGAATCGGTCGCGATCCGCGAAGGGACGATACGCCTCCTCCCGGAACGCCCGCATCTCCGCGACCGCCGCCGCGGCCCGCCGGCCCGCCGCGCGCAGCGCGGCGACGATCCGATCGCGGTGCGGCCGCCCCGCGAGGTAGCGCTCCGCGAGCGCCGGCAGGGTCTCGCGGAAGTAGACGGCGTTGTCGGCGGCGGCGTCGATCCCGTCGCGGCGCACCATGCGGCGGTCGGGCGCCTCGCCCTCCCGGATCCCCTCCTCCAGGTTGGCCCGGGCCGCCCGCAGGAAAGCGGGCACCGCCGCCACGCGGCGGACCACGAGATCCCACTCCTCCTCCGTGCCGTGGCGCCCCCCGCCCAGATCGATCATCTGCTGGATCTGCCAGTCGACGCCGCGGAAGGGGGCCACGATATAGGTCTCGAGGGATCGCCGGGGGAAGCGGAGATCCTCCTCCATGTGCAGCAGGAACCGGATCTGCGCGCGGACGATCTCCCGGTCGATCGCGTCGTCCGCGGAGAGGGAGGCGACGTCGACCCGCCCGAGATCGCCCAGAATCGACCGGTAGAACTCGGTCGCCTCGGCGCGGCCGGCGGGGGTCACGTCCGGGAGCAGGCCGTTCACCTCGCGCAGCGTCTCGGACAAGCCGTCGCCCCCGAGGTAGGTGTTGATGACCGGGTTTCTCTTCAGGAAGCCGACGAGGTACCGCGCGCGGATCTCCGACCACACGGGACGGGCCTCCCCGTTTCGGCAGGCCAGGAGGCCGGGGAGCAGGAGAGCCAGGGCGATCGGCGCCGTGCCGGCGCGGATCGACCGCCCTACCGTGACGAGTGCCGCACCTGGCATCCGGCCCCTCCGGGGCGCGCATGATATCATGCGGGACGATGCGCTCCACCACGGTACAGGGCATCCTCCGGAGCGTCGCGGTCGGCGTCCTGCTCGGCCTGCCGGCCCCGGCGGCGGGGTCCGATCTCGCGGGCGAGAGGGCCTCGGTCCTCTCCGATGTCCGGCCCGTCTCGGTCGCGTCCCGGACGCTCATCGCGGGCATGGCGATGGAGATCCGCGGGGGCCGCCTGGTGGTCGCGAGCGTGCTGCCGGGGTCGGCGGCGGCGCGAGCCGGGGTGCTGCCGGGCGACATCGTCCTGATCCTCGACGACGTGAGCCTCGTGGAGCTCGACCCCGACCGCCTCAGTCCGGCCGCGGCCCTCGAGATCCTCCGCGCGACAGCGTCGCCGGAGATCCGGTTGGTGCTCGGGCGCGGCGCGGGCACCCGGACGCTGAGCCTGCCCCGGGAGCTGTCCGCCGAGCCGCCGTCGGGCGCCGCCTCCCCGCCGAGCATCGGCTCGCCGGCACCGAGCTTCTCCGGGCGCGACCTCGCGGGGGAGACGGTCGCGCTGGACCAGTTCCGCGGCAGGCCGGTGCTGATCGACTTCTGGGCCAGCTGGTGCGCGCCCTGCCGAGACTCCGCGATCACGGTCCGGCGGCTCGCGGTCGAGCACGGCGACCGGCTGGCCATCATCGGGGTCAGCGTGGACGAGGACCGGCGGGCCTACGAGGCGTTCGCCCACAACAACCACCTCCCGGGCCATCAGCTGCACGACGGCGGCTGGTTCGGACCGATCGGGAGCCTGTTCGGCATCGCCGGGGCCGGGATCCCGTTCGCGGTCGTCATCGACCCGGAAGGCCGGGTCGCGGGCATGGGGCCGTCGGTGTCGGCGCAGGAGGAGACGATCCGGCGGTTGCTGGCCGCCGGTGGGACTAAGGGCGACCCCTGACCCGACGGGCGCGACCACATGCAGCGGCAGACCGCGGGCTCTCGACCCGACGCCGATCTGGTCCCGGGCCTCCGCTCCGGCGAGGAGTGGGCCTTCGAGGAGCTCCTGAGGCGCTTCGAGACCAGGGTCTACAACCTGGCCCGCTCGGTGACTCGCAGCGAGAGCGACGCGCAGGACGTCCTCCAGGACACGTTCCTCAGCGTCTTCAGAAAGGTCAGCACGTTCAAGGAGGAGTCGAGCCTGTCGACCTGGATCTACCGGATCGCGGTCAACGCCGCCCTGATGAAGGTGCGCAGGCGCAGGCACGACGACCGCTCGGTCCCCATCGAGGACTGCCTGCCGAGATACGATGAGACCGGGCGCCGGATCGCGACCCTGCCGGACTGGCCTCCCCGCGCCGACGACGTCCTGCTCCGCAAGGAGCTGGCGGCGCACCTCGGTGAGGCGATCCGGGATCTGGAGCCCGGCCACAGGGCGGTGTTCGTCCTGCGGGACCAGGAGGGGTTGAGCACCGAACAGGTCGCCTCGGTGCTCGAGCTGAGCGTGCCGGCCGTGAAGTCACGGCTGCACCGGGCGCGTCTTTTTCTGCGCGAGCGCATCAAAGAATACTGGCTCGGCGGAGCCGCCGGGAGCTGACCGCGGGGGAGATGGGGACGGGGAGACCATGGACACCTGCAAGGATATCTTCGACCTCCTGAGCGACTACTTGGACGGCGACCTCGCGCCGGAGCGGCGCGAGGCGTTCGAGGCCCACATGAGCCAGTGCCCGCCCTGCGTCGAGTACCTCGACAGCCTCCGCCAGACGCAGACCATCGCCAGGTCGCTCCGCTGCGAGCAGATACCCGGCGACGTGCAGCGGATGCTGCGCACCTTCCTGGAGCGGGAACTCAGGAGCGGGAAGCCCTGACCGGTCCCCCGCGCCCCGCCGCGCTCCTCCTGGCGCTGGTCGCCGGCGCCACGTACGGCGCGGAACGGGCCCCTGGCCCCGAGGCCGACGCCCCCTTCCCGCTGCGCAACCAGCTCGCGCTGCACCTCCTGTTCCTCGACCAGACGCCGCGCAGCGCACGGCTCCTCGCCGTCCGGGAGACGCGCCTCGCGTTCCACCTGACCTACGAGAACACTCTGGTCGCGACCGACGGCCTGATCGAGGCGTTCCGCCGGGACGATTTCTCGAGGTACGGCGGCACCGTGACGCAGCCCATCCTGGAGACGATCGCCGCGGGAGTGAGGAGCCGTACCGCGTTCTACATCGACGGCGAGACGATGAGGGCGGTCCTGGACGCGGGCGTGGGGGTCGGATCGCGGTTCGAGATCGGCCTCGAGATCCCCTTCCTCCTGCACTCGGGCGGGGGCGTGGACTCGTTCATCGAGAGCTACCACGACCGGTTCGGGTTTCCGGACGGCGGGCGCCCCGCCTTCGTGTCCGATCGCTTCGCCGTCGGGTACGTGGGGGACGGCGAGTCCGTGTTCATCGACCGCGCCCCGGGCGGGTTCCACCTCGGGGACGTGGTGCTCTCGGGACGCGCGGGCCTGGTCCGAGGAGACCGGCGCCGCCCCGCCGTGGCCGCGTCGGCCTCGGTGAAGCTCCCCACGGGCGACCCGGGCGATATGTTCGGCAGCGGCTCCACCGACTACGGAGTGTCGATCCTGGTCACGCAGCCGCTCGGCCGCACGACCCTGCACGGCGGCTACGCCTTCACGGCGGTCGGCGAATGGGAGACCGCGCCAGAGCTGCCGCTGAGCGATTCGAGGAGCCTGTTCCTCGCCTACGCCTTCGCGGCCACGCCCCGCACCACGCTGATCGGACAGTGGCTCCGATCCAGCGGACCGTTCCAATTCCGCTCCGGGAACGACCTCGGCCGGGTGGCCAATGAGGTCGCCGTGGGGTTTCGTCATCTGAACCGGCACGACCTCGCCTTGGAGTGGGCCTTCATCGAGAATCTCAACGGCGACTTCAACACTCCCGACGTCGGGATCTTCGTCGGCCTGTCGCTGCGCCCGGGTGCGGGCCCGCCGTCCGGACCGATCCGCGGGGACGGGCTGCAAGTCCATGAAGCCAAGAGGCTTACGCGAGGCAGCGGCGGGCTGGGGGCGGAATCGGCCGGGCGGCGCGCGGGCCCGCAGCCCGGAGGCTGACCCGCAGCGGGCCGCCGATCCCCCCTGTTTCCGCCGCGAATCCCGTTGCTGCCTGCGAACCCTCGCCGTATAATGTGTCCAATTCGGACAGGGCCCCTGTTTCGAGCCCGGACCCGCGTCGGTTCACCCGGCACCCGCCGGGACGGTGAGGAAGGTGGAGCCACTCGACAAGAGGGTGATCGGCGAGCGCATCAAACGGCTGAGGAAGTCGAGGGGACTGCGGCAGTGGCAGATGGCGGAGAAGCTCTCGGCCACGCAGCCGGCGGTCCACAAGTACGAGAACGGGATCCTGCCCGAGGTCAAGCGGCTCCTCGAGCTGGCCCGCATCGGCAACACCTCCGTCGAGTGGATCCTCACCGGCCATCACTGGGAGAACGGCTCCACCGAGATGGAGCGCCTGGATCCGCGAATCTACGAGCTGGCGTATCAGCTCCACTCCCTGTCCTCCGAGGATCGCAAGATCCTCGCGGGGGCCCTCGAAGTGATCGACGACGCGGTGGCGAAGCTGCGGGACCGCACGGCCCAGGAGCCGCGGAACATGAGCGATATCGAGCTGGCCCGCGCCCTCCGGGCGTTCGAGTCGCAGGCACGGGAGGCGCTGCTCGCATCGCTGTCGGTCTACGACGCGGTCGTCACGACCCTGGCCAGCTCGAAGGTGCGCGAGCTGCACCGCTTCGGCGGACCCGCCGAGGAGCCGCAGGACGTCCGCGACGAGCCGCTCCCGAGCCTGCAGAAGAACGCCGGCTGATAGTCCCACACCCCTCTCCCGCGCCGGTCGGATTGACAGGCATTTCCGGCGGGACGTAGCATCGGCGCATGGATCTCTTCGACCCCCGCCCGCGGCCGGGCGAGCCGGACGGGCCGGTCCCGCCCGGCGCCCCCGCCCCTCTCGCCGACCGCATGAGGCCCCGGACACTGGACGAGGTCGTCGGGCAGGAGGAGCTCGTCGCGGAGGGCCGTCCGCTCCGCCGGGCCATCGAGGCGGACCGCGTCGGCTCCATGATCCTCTGGGGTCCTCCCGGGTCGGGGAAGACGACCGTGGCCCGACTGATCGCCGGGCTCACGCGGGCCCAGTTCATCTCCTTCAGCGCGGTGCTGTCCGGCGTCCGCGAGATCAGGGAGGTCATGCGCGCGGCGGATCTCTGCCGGCGCTCGGCCGGACGACGCACCATCCTGTTCATCGACGAGATCCACCGGTTCAACCGCGCGCAGCAGGACGCCTTCCTCCCTTACGTGGAGCGGGGATCGATCGTCCTGATCGGGGCCACGACCCAGAACCCCTCCTTCGAGGTGAACGCGGCGCTTCTGTCGCGCTGCACGGTGTTCGTCCTGCGGCCGCTCGGGGACGCCGAGATCCGGACCCTGCTCAGACGGGCGATCGCCGAGCGGCGCGGCCTGGCCGACATGAGGGTCGCGGCGAGCGACGAGGACCTGCTCCACCTGGCCTCTCTGTGCGCGGGCGACGCGCGGCGCGCGCTGAACGTCCTGGAGCTGGTCGCGCAGTCGATACGGCCGACCGCCGACGGCCGGCGCATGATCGACCGCCCGTCGATCGCCCGCGCGGTGCAGCGGGCGGCGCTCCTGTACGACAGGGCCGGAGAGGAGCACTACAATCTGGTCTCCGCGCTCCATAAGTCGCTGCGGAACAGCGACGCCGATGCGGCGCTGTACTGGCTGATACGGATGCTGGAGTCCGGCGAGGACCCGCTGTACGTCGCCAGGCGGATGGTGCGCTTCGCGTCGGAGGACGTCGGCAACGCCGACCCCCAAGCCTTGGCGGTCGCGCTCGCGGCCAAGGAGGCGTTCGAGTTCCTGGGGCTGCCGGAGGGCAGCTTGGCCCTGGCGCAGGCGGCGATCTATCTCGCGGCCGCGCCGAAGAGCAACGCGGTCTATGCCGCCTTCAACAGGGTGCGCGAGGATCTACGGTCCGGAGCGCTCGACCCGGTGCCCCTCGCGATCCGCAACGCGCCGACCCCGCTGATGAGGGATCTGGGGTGCGCCCGTGACTATCAGTACGCCCACGATTTCGCCGAGGGAACGGCCGGCATGGAGTGCCTGCCGGAGCGGCTCCGTGGCAGACGCTACTATCGGCCGCGCGAGGTCGGACGCGAGAAGGCGATCGCGGAGAGGTTGAGGCGTCTCGAGGAGATCAGGCGGCGCCTGCGCGAGGGCCCCGCCCCCTCAAGGTAGCGCGGCCTCAGGACCGGGCCGCGACGGTCTCGCTCGCCCGCAGGAGGGTATAGGTGGCGTCCCCGCCCGGGCAGAGGTCGCACATCGGCAGGATGGTCCCCGCGCGGAACTCGAGGACGGTCTCCCTCCCGTCGAGCTCGCAGGTCCGGCACCGGTACCGGCCGGTGACGCGGCACGTCTCCCCGCTCTTCCAGGTCTTCGAGGAGTTCATCTCGGCCTCCGCATGGGACGATGATTGTCGCAGAGGTCGGGACGGCTGTCAAAGCGCCCGCGGGGCGGGCTCGCCCGGGCGTCGGGGAAAATAATTGAGGGGTGACGCCAGTCACCCCTCGCAAGGCACTTCCGAAGAAACGGAGCTATTTCTTCTTCCGCTTCTTCGTCGTGGACTTCTTCCCCTTCTTCTTCGCGGCTTTCTTCTTCTTGGCTATGACCAATCACCTCCCTTCCAGCCAGCTTCGGTTTCGAGCTCCCGGCGGCCTCGGGCCACGGCGGCCCGGCAGCCGGAAAGTCCTCTCGCGGCAGCACCGACGGCCGCGGATGTCAACGAACACGATCAATGCGCTGGATGATGATGGGCGCCGCCTCGAAGGCATCCGGAGGGTGAACGCTCCCGGGAAACGGATCGTCGGGGGGCCCGTGGTCCCTCACCGCTCGAATCGATCCTCGTCCCACTCGCTGACGACCGCATCTTCGTCTCGCCGCTGCGACTCGGACATCACTGCGTCCGGAATGAATGCTGGCCACCGCGGAGCGTCGCGTCACGATCGATCGTCTTCGCATCGACGATCGAATTCCATGAACGTCGCAATCTATAACATGAAGGGGATCACGTGTCAATAGATCGCGCGTGTCGATCGCGCGATTTTTTTGTCGACGATCATCGACGAGCGCGATCTTCATCGAACGATCCCTCACCACCGCGCCGCGCGCGATCGATCCGCCATCCCGCGTCGCGCGCATCGCGCCCTCTCGATCCGCCCGCATCGTCATCACCCGCTCGCCGATCCGGTCCGGCGCCGGCGGCTCCGCGCCGCCCGCCATCAATATAAATTGCGATCCGCCCCGGCGCCAGCCCGGGGCGGCCTCGCGCCCGCCCGCCACATGACGCTTGACCGCGAGGGTCGAATCACGCTAGCCTCTTGCACGTCACACACCAGTCGGGATCTTCTCCTGATCCCCGTTAGGAACGGCCTTACCCTTGAGCGAACGAGATCGCTACCGTGATGATCGCCCCTCCCGCGGCGGCCCGGAGCAGCGCGGAGGATCGCCCGAGCCGGGGGCGCATCCGCTGAGCCGCGCGGAGCGGACCCCGTCCGCGACGACGCCCGGCCACCCGTCCCACGGCGGGGGGGATGCGCGCGCGCCCCGTCACGGCGGGCGCCGCGGCCGGCGCCGGCGCGGGCGCTTCCATCGCCGGGGCCGAGAGGGCACGACGCTGGACCCGGGCGCCGGGACCGCGGCGCCGGAGGGACGGACGGACGGCCGCGGCGCGCCGCCGACGGTCGAGGCGCACGGAGTGCTGGAGATCCTGCGCGACGGGAACGGATTCCTTCGCCACCCGCAGCGAAGCTACCGGGCCGGACCCGACGACATCTTCGTCCCCCGCGACCTGATCCGGCGCCTCCGGCCGTCGAGCCGCAACGCCGACGGCGGGATCGAGGGCAGCGAGATCGACGGCCTCGCCTCGGACGGCGCGGCGGGGTCCCGCGGGGCCGGCGCGGCGGACGGCGCCGGCCGCCGGCACCGCCACCAGCGGCCGGGACGGCGTGACCCGGACCGCCAGACGCCGCGCGGGGGGGGCGCCAGGTCCCCGTGCCTCGTCGAGGTGCGGTCGGTCAACGGGATGACCCCGGAGGAGTTCGCGGGCCGGCGGCCGTTCTCCCAGCTCACGTCGATCGACCCGTTCGAGCGCATCCGCCTGGAGACGGAGCCGGATGAGCTGTCGACGCGGGTCATCGACCTGCTGACCCCGATCGGCAAGGGACAGCGCTGTCTGGTCGTCGCCCCGCCGCGCGCGGGAAAGACCACCCTCCTCCAGAAGATCGCCGCGGCGATGACCCGCAACCACCCGGAGGTCCACCTGATCGTGCTGCTCGTCGACGAGAGGCCGGAGGAGGTCACCGATATGAAGCGCACCGTCCGCGGCGAGGTCATCGCCTCCTCGTCGGACGACCTCGCGCACAACCACGTCGCGGTGGCGCGCATCGTCCTCGAGCGCTCGCGTCGGCTGGTCGAGGTGGGGCGGGACGTCGTCATCCTGCTCGACTCCCTGACGCGGCTGGCCCGGGCCCACAACACGGCCACGCCGGGCACCGGCCGCACCCTCAGCGGCGGGCTCGACGCGCGAACGATGGAGCAGCCGCGGCGCCTGTTCGGCGCCGCCCGCAAGGCCGAGGAGGGCGGGAGCCTGACGGTCATCGCCACCGTCCTGGTCGACACCGGATCCAGGATGGACGAGGTCATCTTCCAGGAGTTCAAGGGGACGGGGAACATGGAGCTGGTGCTCGACCGCTCCCTGTTCGAGCAGCGCATCTACCCCGCCGTCGACATCGCCCGATCGGGAACCCGCAAGGAGGAGAAGCTGTTCTCCAGGGACGACCTGCCCCGGGTCCACCGGCTGCGGCGGGCCCTGTTCGAGCTGAAGCCGCGCGAGGCGCTGGTCAGGCTTCTGGACAAGCTGGCGAAGTACCCCGATAACTCCGCCTTCCTTCGGGCGTTGGACGCCTGATCCCGTTACAGGCTGTTGAGGTAGGACTGGAGAGTGCGGCGCTCGCGCTCGTCCATGCGCTCGAACTTCACGGCGATCTCGTAGCGGCGCGTCCCGGGGGCGTCCGGTCGCTCGGCGCACCGGAGCACGACGGCGTCCGCCTGGATAGGCACCGGCCGCGGCAGGCCGCCCCCGACCAGCCTGAAGGCGAGGCCCAGGCGCGTGCCCACGTCGAGGGCGAGGTTGGACGCGCAGCGCGCGCCGCCTACAGCGAGGTCGATGGTGGTGACCTCCAGGTCGGAAGGGTCGCGGCCGCGGCACGAGACGACCCGCACCTCGAGGGCGGCCAGGAAGCGGTGGTGGCGTCTCTTGTCGACTCCCCTCGGCATGCCCCTCCGCCTCGACGGCGCGGCCGCAAGCCGCGCGACGCCGTCGCGCCGCCGGCCCGGGCGCCGCGCCGATGCTAGCACAGGCGCCCCGCCTCGCGGCCGCGAGGTCGGGCGGCGCGCCGCCGGATCACCGGACCCGGAAGTAGAGCGCCGGCGCGACGGCGATTCTGTACCAGGCGAAGGGCCGCAGCGTGAAGCGGCCGAGAATCGCCACGAACGTGCGCACCGCCGCCCAGGCCGCGAGGAAGGCGACCGCGAGCCCGATCGCGAAGCCGGGAAGGTCGTTCCAGGCGAGCAGCGCCCGGCTCTCCCAGAGATCGCCCAGGGTGGCCACCACCATGACCGGGACCGCGGCGAGGAAGGAGTAGGTCGCGGCGGTTCGTCTCTCGAGGCCGGACAGCAGACCTCCGGCGATCGTCGCCGCCGCGCGCGAGGTCCCCGGCCACAGCGCGAGGCACTGGAACAGGCCGATGGCCAGCGCCTGCCTCCAGGTCAGCGCGTCCACGCTCCCGGTGCGCGGCGGGGGCCGGTAGCGCTCGGCGAGGAGGATACCGACGCCGCCGGCCAGCAGAGCCGCGGCGACCGTCGTCGGGCCGAACAGCGCGCCCTTGATCCAGGCGCGAAGCGGGTATCCCGCGATCAGGATCGGGAGCGTCGTGACCGCGAGCAGGGCGCACCCCCGCGGGCCCGCGAAGCCCCCGCTTCCCCGCGGGCGGAGCAGCCCGACGAAACGGCGCCGCTCGACGACGACGATCGCGAGGATGGCCCCGAGCTGGATGAAGATCTCGAAGGTCGACTCCTTCCGCCCCTCGAAGCCGAGGAGCCGGCCGACGACGATCAGGTGGCCCGTGGACGACACCGGGACGAACTCCGTCAGCCCCTCGACGATCCCGAGCACGATCGCGATCCAGACGAATCCCATGCCGGCGGAGCCTATATGAGGGTTGTCGCCCTTGCAAGTGGCGTGGGGGGATGGTCCCGCGACGCTCAGGCGTCGAGGGTCGGCCGGGGCGCCTCCGGATCGATCCCGGGGACGACCCGCTTCCGGCGGGCGCGCTCCTCCATCCGCTTGGCTCCCGTGATGTCCACGACCACCCCGTGCCACGCGACGGGACGGCCGAGCGGGTCGGTGACCAGGATGCCCTCGTCCCGCAGCCAGCGGATCTCGCCCTGCTTGTCGAACACGCGGTACTCTCCCACGGAGAAGCCCCTCCTCTTCGCGGCCTCGTTGCCCAGGCGGATCACCTGATCGGCGTCGTCGGGGTGGATGATGGTCATGATGAAGCCGTCGTGATCGGTCCAATCCCTTGCGGAGTACCCGAGGATGCGCTCGACCTGCGGGCTGACGTAGAGGGTCCGATACGGGGGATCGACCTCGCACGAGTAGACGATGGCCGGAACGTTCTCGACCAGGCTCCGGAATCGCTTCTCGGTCTCGGCCAGGCGGCTCAACAGCCGCGCGTTCTCGATGGCGACGGTCGCGAAACCGGTGAAGTGCCGGGCGAGCTCGAGATCCTCGGCGGCGAGATCGCGCCCCGGGCGGGACCGGAGGATCAGGAGCCCGAAGCCTCTCCGGCTCGAGACCAGCGGGAGATAGGCCACCGACCGGCGAGCACGCCCGGCTCGTCCGTGCTTCCCGCCGGGCGGCTCCCGGACGACGACCGTCCGGCGCCGCTTGATCGCCGTGCGGGCCTCGGCCAGATCCTCCAGCCGACAGGTCGCGGGATGCGAGCCCCGGCGCGCTCCGCGCGAGCGGGCGACGCAGAACAGGTGCCGGTCGAACCTATCGACCAGCGCCAGATGCGCCGATTCGATGTCGAACAGCCCGAAGGGAATGTCGACGATCTTCTGGAAGGTGGCCTTCTCGGTGCCGAACCGGGCCATCCCGGCCGTCAGTCGGCACAGTCGGTCGAGCCGGCCGTGATACCGGCTCAGCCTGGTGAACCTTTCCCGGATGGTGGAATCACCCAAGCGGGAGCCTCCCGCAGATCCCGCGCCCTCCGGACGGGCCGCGCCCGCGGTGGGCCATCCCTTCTTACTCCGGGAGGGGTCCCCTGTCAACCAAAAGCGACGATGCGCCGCGGGTGCCGCACCAGGGCGGCTCGTCACTCGCGGCAGAACGAGAGCGATTCCGGCCTCGCGGCGATGCCGCACACCCGACGGAAGAAGGCTCCGGGAGGGGGCGACCCGGAGCGCCACAGGGCCTCCATCGCCTCGTGTATCCGGATGCCCCACGAGAGCTGCCGCGCCCCGACGTACGTGCCCTGTGCCAGGCCGACGAGCTCGCAGGAACCACCGCTCGAGCGGATCAGGGGCGATCCGCTCTCGCCCGACACCAGCCCCAGGCTGACCAGGAAGGTCTGCTCCGGAGGGGACAAGGTCGCGCTCCGCCCGGTCCCGCGCAGCGCGGCGACCGCCGCCGGCCGCACGATGGGACCGGCGGTCTCGTCCCTCTCCACCAGGACGATCGGCCCGCCGAGACGGATCGCGTCGCTGTCGCCGACGGCGCACGGAAACGGCGGCGCCTCGGTGTCACGGGGCAGCATGAACAAGGCGACGTCCGCCCGATCGTCCCTCGCCAGCGGCCGGAGAGGCACCGGCCCTTCCGGCAGCAGGAGACGGGTCGTCTCCTTCACCTTCCTCGCGCGCCCTGAGGACGCGCCCGGGCTCCGCTTCGAGCGCAGCTCCCCCTCGAAGCGCTTCCACGTCGCCGCGTGCGCCACGGTGAGCACGTAGCGCCCGAAGAGGACGGTGCCGATCCCCTCGAGGGTGACCGCTCGCCGGCCCGACTCCCCGCGCGCCTCGAACAGGACCTCGGTCGCGACGGGGAAGGTCGCCGCCACGAAGGGAGGCGCCGGGCCCGGCCCTCCGGCCGTGACCCGCTCGCGCGCCGGCCTCCCCTGCACCACCCCGCCGAGCAACAGCGCCGCGGCGAGGCTCCCGATAAGGCGTCTCGAGCGGACCGCGCGAACCACGCTCCACCTCCTCCCCGCACGGCGCGGGTCGACCGCGTCCGGGACCACTGTCCAAGATGAGCCCCGCGAGGGCCCGCGTCAACGCGGGCCGGTCCCGCCCCACTTCGAGGCGTCCCTGCGGGCTTCGGCGCTGGCGGGGAAGACGGACAGGGCCGCGCCCCCCACCCAGAGGGCGGCCGGCGGGATGAGCGGCGGCCACTCGCTGCCGATCAGATAGAGTCCCGCCGCGGCCATCAGGATGTCGAACGACACGTGCAGGGCGAGCCGCGAGCGGGGAAGAGGGGCCGGATCGCGACGGAAGAGCCGGCGCATCACGCTGCCGTGGGGCCCGCAGTTGAAGTGCGTGCAGCGGCGACAGTAGCCGGTCGAGGTCTCCAGCCAGAACAGGGCCAGAGCCAGCACGCCGGCCGCGAGCCACAGGGGTCCCTTACGCCACGCCGCGGCGGCCGCGACCGAGGCGAACAGGATGGCGCCGTGCCCGAGCCAGTAGCGGAAGAATCCCGGCGAACGGACCAGCCGTACGATCACCGCCGCCCCCGATCGCGGCGCGGCGCCGCCCGGAGCGCCGGGCCCCCGGCAGGCGGTTGACAACGCCGTGTCGCACCGGAGACCATGATGCGCGTGAGAAAGCGCCGGTTCACGCCGCTGCCGCTGGCCGCCGCCCTAGGCGCCGGCATGGCCCATGCGGCCACGCCGCCACGCCCGGCGACGCGGCTGACCCTGGAGCGCGTGGCGCGCCACCCGCCGCCGGGCAGCCGGATACCGGGCTCCTTCCGGTTCACGCACGACGGCCGCTACCTCTATTATCTGCACGCCCAAGGCCCGGGCGGCCCGCTCTCGCTGTTCCGCGAGGAGGTGAGAGGGGGCCGACGGGAGCTCGTCGCCCGCCCGCCCGGCGGCGGCTGTGCGTCCGGCCCCGAGGGCGAGGCGGGACTCGCGCGCCAGCGGAGGCGGATCCGCGACACCGGGATCACCGGGTACACGCTCGCCGAGCGGGCGGACGCAGTCGCGTTCGCCTGCGACGGCGACCTCTACCTGGCGCGGCCCGGGCGCGACCCGCTGAAGCTGACCGGATCGGCGACGGCCGCCGCCCGGACGCCGCGGCTCAGCCCCGATGGCCGGAGGCTGGCCTTCGTGCGCGGCGGCGAGCTGCACGTGCTCGACATCGCGGCGGGCACCGAGAGCCGGCTCACGTCCGGAGCCCGCGACGGGCTCTCGCACGGAGTGGCCGAGTACATCGCTCAGGAGGAGATGGACCGGCACGTGGGGTTCTGGTGGTCGCCGGATGGAGCCCGCCTGGCGTTCGCCGAGGTCGACGAGACCGATGTGCCGATCTACCCGATCGTCCACCAGGCCGGCCCCGCCTGGTCGATCGAGAACCACCGCTACCCCTTCGCCGGCGGGCCGAACGCGCGCGTCCGCATCGGGATCATCCCCTCGACCGGCGGCCGGACCCGCTGGGTGGACCCCGGCACCTGGAGCGGGGGCGACTACCTCGCCCGGGTCGCGTGGTCCCCGGACTCCTCGCTCCTGGTGCAGACGCAGTCGCGGGACCAGAGGATCCTCCGCCTGCTGCGGGTCGACCCCGAGAGCGGCGAGTGGACCGTGCTCATCGAGGAGCGCTCGGAGAGCTGGATCAACCTGCACGAGGACCTGCGGCCGCTCGAGGACGGGAGCTTCATCTGGTCGAGCGAATCGAGCGGGTTCCGCCACCTCGAGCTGCGACGAGCGGACGGGTCGCTCCTGCGGGCGCTGACCTCGGGGGATTGGGGGGTGGACGCTCTGGCCGGCCTCGACGCGGACGGGCATGTCCTGTTCACGGCCGCCCGGGAGGGCCCGCTGCAGCGCCAGCTCTACAGGGTGGGGCTCGACGCTCGAGGCCTCAGTCGCCTGAGTCCCGAGCCCGGGTTCCACACGGTCACGGTCTCGCCGGACGGCCGATCCCTCGTGGACGTGCACGACAGCGCCTCCTCTGCGCCGCGCGTCCTCCTCAAGGAGACCTCGGGACGGACGATCCGTCCACTGACGCCGCGCGAGGACCCGGAGGTGGCGGCCCTCGGGCTCCGTCCGCCGGAGCTCGTGACCATCCGCGCCGACGACGGGACCCCCCTCAACGGCGCCCTCTACCTGCCGCGCGACGCGAAGCCGGACAGCGCGCATCCAGCCGTCATCCGCGTCTACGGCGGCCCGGGCAGGCAGACGGTGATCGACTCGTGGGAGGTGACCCGGGACCTCAGGGCGCAGTATCTGGCGGAGCGCGGGTATGTCGTGTTCAGGCTCGACAACCGCGGGACACCGCGCCGCGGCCGCGCCTTCGAGACGGCCATGCGAGGCAGGCTCGGGACGGTGGAGGTGGAGGACCAGCTGGCCGGCGCGCGCTACGTCGCCGGCCTGCCGTACGTGGACGGGAAGCGGATCGGCATCTACGGCTGGTCGTATGGAGGATACCTGGCGGCGCTCTGCCTCCTGAAGGCCCCGGAGATCTTCCGGGCCGCGGTCGTCGGAGCGCCGGTCACCGACTGGAGCGGGTACGACACCCACTACACGGAACGCTACATGGGGATGCCGCGGGACAACCCCGACGGCTACAGACGGGGTTCCATCCTCCCCCTGGTCCCGCGCCTGCACGGACAGCTGCTGATCATTCACGGCATGCTGGACGAGAACGTCCACTTCCGGCACACGGCCCGGCTCCTCGCCGCCCTCAACGCGGCCGGCAAGAAATACGACCTGCTGATCCTCCCGGACGCGCGACACATGATCGTCGACGAGCGGGTCCGCCTCAACATCGAGGCCCGCATCGTGGAGCACTTCGACCGGGCGCTCGGGCCGCCCTGAGACGGCGAGGGCCGCCCCGCGGGGCGGCCCTCTCTCAGGTCCCGGCGAATGGGGCGGCTTCAGACCCTCCGCACGTTCGCGGCGGCCGGGCCCTTTTGGCTCTGCTCGATCTCGAACTCCACCGCGTCGCCTTCCGCAAGGGAGCGGAAGCCCTGCATCTGGATGGCGCTGTGATGGACGAAGACGTCCTTGCTCCCGTCATCCGGTGTGATGAACCCGTACCCTTTGGAATCGTTGAACCACTTCACCTTGCCTGTGGCCATCCCAGCAACCTCCCAAATGCCACGGACTCACCCGGCGTCACGCCTACGCCGGCGCGCCCTCGACCGAACGGACCTCAGACCGGATGTCCCATGGCTTGCGTCTATTCTCCGCGAGACGGTGCCCGCCTGTCCAGACCCCCCGGCGCCCGCGATCCGCGGCGTGCGAGCGCCGCGACGTGACGCCTCACGGGGAGGTAGATCGCGTCCAGGTCGAGCTCGGAGCCCCCGCTCCCCTCGGGCGCCGCTTCGCTCCCGCCGAGACCCGCGCAGAACGCGCCGAACAGCGAGCCCCCGATCGCCGATCCACCGCCCCCGCCGGCGCCCGGGACGGCGGCCCGCCCGGTTCCCGGCCGGGTGTCGCCCTCGCCCGGGACGCCGTGCACCGGCCTCTCGGCCCGGGCGGCCGCGACGGCCCGGGCGTAGAACTCACGGGCCCCTCGCGCGTCGCGCGCCTCCCAGCGGAGGTATCCGGCCAGGAAGGCCGCCTCCACGCTGCGCGGGTTGGTCCGCGACGCCGCCTCGAGCCACCTCCCCGCCTCGTCGCGATCGCCCCGCAGGATCAGGATCTCGCCGAGCCGGACCATCGGCCCCGTCTCCTCCGCGTTGATCGCGTGCGCTCGACGCAGGTGCTCCTCCGCCGCGGCCAGGTCCGGGATCCCCGGCGCCTCCGGCGCCGCGAGCAGGGAGGCCAGGCCGACGTGGCCGCGCACGCTCTCAGGGCTGACCCGGAGCAGCCTCTCGAAGGCGCGGCGCGCGTCCTCGAATCGCCCCATCTCTCCCAGGCACTGACCGAGGTAATAGAGGGCCTCCTCGTGGGCGGGATCGATCGCCAACGCCTCCCGGTACGATTCCACCGCCCGGCCGCACTCGCCCCGGGTGCGCTCCAGCTTCGCCCGGCCCATCGCCTTCCAAAAACGCACCACCGCCTCCCTGGTGAGGTCCGCGGCGGCCCTCCCGGCGATGCGCGGCTCCCCGCCCTCCACGATCCGGACGGTGGCGGAGGCCGGCAGGTCCCGGAACGTCTGCCGGCCGCCGCTCGGCCAGCGGATCTCCAGCCGGTCGACGGTGCGCGAGAGGCCCAGCCCGAACATCACCTCTCCCGGCGGCGACTGGCTGAGATAGGATCCGCCGCCCCCGAGCACGCGCATCTGGGTGATGGATCCGGCGCCGACCGTGACCAGCGCCCCGCTCGCGAACGTCGTCGTGGCCAGCGGCCCGCGTCCGCCCGGGTGCCCCGGGGGGCCCCGGAGTATGACGCGCAGCCAGGCCTGTCGGTTGCCGCCGTCGTTCCGCAGCAGCCTCGCCGCGCCGCCGTTCACGGTCACCAGGATGTCGACGTCCCCGTCGTGGTCGTAATCGGCGAAGGCCGCGCCGCGGCCCACGTCCTCGACGGCGAACACGTCGCCGCTGAGCGCACCGACCTCGAAGAAGCCCCGGTCGGCGCCGCCGTTCCAGAACAACAGGTCGCGCATCGGCGCCAGCAGGGCCGGCTCGTCCTCCCTCTGAAAGGTGCTGCCGTTGACCACGAACAGGTCGAGGCGCCCGTCGTTGTCGTAGTCGATGAACCCGGTCCCCCAGCCGATGTAGTCGAGCGCGATCTGCCCCAGGCCGCGGAGGTCCGCCTGGTCGATGAAATGCATCGGCTCCTCGTCGGTGGCGGTGATGACGCCTTTCTGGTTCTCGTACAGGGCGTTCTCCTGGGCGATCCAGTGGGTGACCAGGATGTCGAGGTCGGCGTCGTTGTCCCAGTCGCCGACCGCCAGTCCCATCGCCCCGCGGTAGTCGGCGACCCAGGAGGAGTGGCTCACGTCCTCGAAGCTCCCGTCGCCGCGGTTCCGGAACATGGCGTTGTCCGAGACGTCGTTGGCGACGTAGAGATCCAGCCAGCCGTCCCCGTCGAAGTCGGCCCACACGGCGGACAGAGACCGGCCGCCGGGGTTATCCACCCCGGCCTCGCGGGCCACCTCCACGAAGCGCCCGCCCTCGTTGCGCAGCAGAAGATTCCTCTCCGGCGGGTAGGAGGAGGGGTTCAGGGAGAACGGCACGACCGCCTGATACTGCATCGACGTCTCCCGGACGAGCGCGGCGTCGTACCGGTACCCCACGTAGCCGCACACGTATAGGTCGACATCGCCGTCTCGGTCGTAGTCGGCCCAGGAGACCCCGGTCCAGAACCCCTCTCGACCGCCGACCCCGACGATCGCCGACACGTCGGTGAAGGTCCCGTCACCGCCGTTCCTGAACAGCCGATTGACTCCGTAGGCGGTCACGAACAGATCGAGGCGGCCGTCGCCGTCGTAATCGCCCCAGGCGGCCCCCATCCCGCAGCCGCGCAGTCCGAGCCCCGACGATTCCGTGACGTCGACGAACCTGCCGTTCCCATCGTTGCGATACAGGGCCGAGCGCGCCGCCGAGCCCGGCACCGCCCCGCCCTCCCCGCTCAGCGGCCCCGACTCGTTCACGAGGAAGACGTCGGGGTCGCCGTCGTTGTCATAGTCGCCCCAGGCGGCCCCCGACCCCATGTCCTCCGGGAGCTGGACCGAACGGGTCCCCTGGAAGTGACGGAAGCGGAGGCCCGACTGCCCGGCGACCTCGGTGAACCGGACGGCCGGGACGTCCTCGGGAAGGTCGCGCTCCAGGCGGCGCGTGATCGCCTCTCCGGCGCCGCGGTCGGCGCCCGGCGTGTAGGGGGCGGGGGCGGGCCGCAGCAGGAGGACCAGGGCGGCCGCGAGGAGCGCCCCCGCCCCGCCGGCGATGAGGCCGAGGCGCGCCCGGCGCCGGAAGCTTACGGCCGGCCTCACCGGGCGGGCCGGGGTCACGGTGTCGCGCGGAGCGGGTGAGCGAGCAGCTTCAGGGCCGAGGGGGGAGCGGAGGCGCCGCGGGGCTCGATCGCCGCCGGGCGGTCCCTCACCGGGATCTCCGTCTCCGCGCGCGCCATCTCCGTGATCGGCGTCGTGAGGCCCGCCTCCTCCCCGAACATGAAGTTGAGCAGATACTGGTCGATCTTCCGGTACATCAGCCGGGCCGTCACCCGCAGCGGCCCCTTCACGGACGCCGGCGCCGCGAAGTCGAAGCCGCGCGTCGCGCTCGGCGGCTGGCTCGAGCCGTCGGCGTTGCCCGGGCAGCGGAACGCGTACTCCGCGGTGTCCGAGAATCCCGGGAAGAGCGAGCGGCGATAGCGCACGCCCACCATCTCCCACAGGTTGTGCCGGTCGATGAGATTACCATACTGATCGACCGGCTCCGCCTTGAACATGAAGGTCCCCGGCTGAATGAAGTGACGCTCGTCCACCGTTCCCGACGCGAACAGCTCCGCGCCGTCGGCATCGGTCACCCTCACCTCGACCCAGGCCTGGATGATGTCCAGGGGGCCGGTCGGAAAATCGTGCCCGACCTTGTTCGACGTCACGACCGCCTTCACGACGACCTCGTCGCCGGGGCAGACCTCGCCGGGGGCCATCAGCTCGATGCCGACCGCCGGGCCGCGGGTCCACTTGTGGGCGATCTCCGGGATCTCGTACTCGCCCCGCAGCCACCTCTCGGTCAGCTCGATCTGCCGATCCGCCCCGGGCAGCTCGAGCAGGGCCGGCATCACCTGATTGGCGCCCACGAACCGATGGCTGCGCGTCTTCCCGTCGTCCGGAGCGCGGTTGTAATCGAGCGGGTCGCCGGCGGCCGGGTCCTCCGACGCCTCCAGCGGCATGTGGCACTCGCGGCACTCGATCGTCCTTCGGGCGTCGCCCGGGTGGTTCCAGCGGCTCTTGCGCCAGTTGTCGTACTGGTTCTGGAGCTGCACCCACCCCACGTTGTTGACCTCCTGGTCGATGAACTGCTTGTGACACGCGGCGCAGTATTCCGGCGTCTTGAACAGGCGCTTGCTCAGGTCGGCGCGGTGCCGTCGCGGGTAGGATCGGATCAGGAAATCGCGCATGGCCCGCGCCGGCCGGCCCTCGCGCAGCTCGAAGAGGTAGCGCGCGGGCTGGGCGATGACATAGTTCGCGTTTCCCTCCAGATCCGTCTTCCTGATCGAGTGGCACACGAGGCAGGAGACGCCCTCGTTGTACCCGGCCAGCGAGGTCAGATCGTCGGTGAAGATGTTCTTGGTCCCCGAGAACAGCGAGATCGGATCGTGACACCCGCCGCAGTACCGCGTCGACTCGGGGCCGTTCTGCCTGGCCATCTCCGCCTGGATCCTCTGGAAGCCGAGGTCCATCGCCGACCAGCGGTGGGCGCTGACGCTCCACTCGTCGACGATCTGCTCGTGGCATCCGGAGGTCCCGCACGACTCGGAGCCCGAGAGGGACCGGGGATCGTACGCGCCGCCCGATCGGGTCCTGGCGAGGCTGGGCGCGAAGGGCCGATCCTCGCCGAACGGGAGGGTGTAGTCGGGGGGGAACTCGTTGACCATCGGCTCGCCCGGCCAGGCCGCCCACAGGAGACCGACCGCGGCGAAGAACGCCAGGCAGACGGCGCCGGCCTCGAGCAGCGCGCGCCTCTGCGCCCTCCACAGCCGCAGCGCCTCGCTCTTCATCGCATCCAGGCCCCGATCCCGGATCAGGATCACCAGGACGTGGGGCAGGGTGAAGGCGATCAGGGCGATGGTGGAGATGATGTGGGCCGCGTCCCAGCCGTATCCGATGCGCCGTCCGAAGGCCGCCTGCGCCGTCAGGACGAGGCCGGAGACCACCGCCGCCAGCGTCGCCGCCGTGGCGAGGTAGCCCATCACCTTGACCGCCATGAGGGGTCGGTTCCAGTAGACGACGAGGTGCCGCGCCTGGTAGGCCAGGATCGGCACCAGGCCCAGCAGGCCGATCACCGTATGGACGATCACCATCCACTGGTTCGGGACCGAGAACGGCAGCAGCCAGATCGACCCTCCCCCGAGGGCCTCGAACGCGAGCCAGGCCAGCGTCAACATTCCGAGCCGCCGGCGCCACTCGGACTCGCGGGCCGCGATGCCGAGGGCGTTGGGGGATCGGTTCTGCGAGACGGATTCTGTGTCGTCCAGTCGCATGCTCGCTCGTGTGCCGGCGCCGGGTCCCGGGGAATATGCGGGGAAACCCCTCGCCGGGCAATGCCCCGTTCTGGGGTATTCCCTCCCCCTTACGGGTGAGCCGGCTTCCCTCGCGGGCCGGGGCGCGGGGACGAGCTGCGGCGTGGGTGCGTGCGCGGTGACCGGCTTCCCTCGCGGGCCGGGGCGCGGGGCCTATTTCGGCGGGGGCCGGAAGCCGTGCGTCAGGGCGTAGGCCGCCGCCTGCGAGCGGCTGGATATCTTGAGCCTCGCGTACAGGTGCTTGAGGTGCGAGGCGACCGTGTTGACGCTCACGTGCAGCCGGCCCGCGATGGCCGCGTTGCTCAGTCCGCCCGCCAGCAGCGCCAGGATCTCCCTCTGCCTCGGGGTGAGCGGCGGATGATCCGCCTCCGACGCTTCGCCTCCGGCCAACTCGACCAGCCGCCTGGCCACCGACGACGACAGCTCGATGTGGATCCTCTTCTCCCGCGTCACGTCGCGCAGGAGCAGGGCCCTACCGATCGGCTGGCGGCCGGCCGACAGGCACACGGACACGGTCGCGCGAATGGCCCTTCTTGGAGGGAGCGTCAGGTCCGTCGTGACCGGGCGGCTCTCGCCCGCCGCGGACCGCCAGAACGCCAGCAGGGCCGGCTGGCGGATGGAGGAGCGCAGGGGCCTGCCCATGGCCCGCGCGGCCCGGACCCCGAGGAGCTCCTCCGCCCGGCGGTTCATGTGGAACACCCGCCCCTGCGGGTCGACCAGGATCAAGCCGTCGGCCAGCCCCTGGATCGCCGCGTAGAGGAGGCACTCCCCGCACCTGGTCCCGAGCCCCGGAGGAAGTATCAAGTCGGCCCCTCGCGCGCTGCGGCGCGCCCAACCTACCATCCCTTCCGTGCTCCGGACAACCCGATCCGCGCCGCGGGCCCGGCTCCGGGTGCGGCTCGGTGGATCCCCGCCCCTGACCTGGATCATGGCCGCCGGGCCCGGATCGGCGTATCTTCTTAATGTAGGTGGCTCGAGCGGAACCATGGAAACCGACGTCCGCCGCAATCCGGCGCTGCTGAAGCTTGATCTCTACTGCCGGGGCCTGCGCCTGGACGAGTCCCTGTCGGTCACCGACGAGGGGGGCCGGGCCATCCTGAGGACGCGCGCCGGGCTGGGGAGCGGTCTGGAGCTGATCCTGCCGGGAGGGTTGTGGACGAACGTCCCGGTCACGGAGAGGTTCGCGCAGTCGTCGCCGTACGCGCTCCACAAGGCGGACGGCTCGCTGCTGATCCGGCGTCACGGGTCCCGGTCCCCCGGCAGCGGCGGGTCGCCGCAGGTCGTCACCGGCGCCTCCGAGACCATCGCCCGGGTGCGGCTCGCCCCGCGGCCCGCGTGGTACGACCGCGTCACCTCGGCCGGGAGGCCGATGACCCGGATCGGCACCCTGCAGGGGACCTACCTCGGGGTCTATCCCGCCAGGGTCTGCGACTACTGGCGCGAGCGGCCGAAGGTGAACTGCCGCTTCTGCTCGGTAGGGCTCAACCTGGGCGTGGACGACGCGGACGAGAAATCGGTCGAGGAGGTGCTGGAGGTCGTGCGCGCGGCCCGCGAGGAGTCCGGCATCACCTACGTCGATTTCAACACCGGCCACTACGAGGGGGATGTGTACCTCGACATCCTCGAGCCGTACATCCGCCGCATCAAACACGAGACCGGCCTCCTGATCGGGGTGCAGACGCCGCCCCATCACGACCTGCGGCGCTACGAGGCGCTTCGCGAGCTGGGGGTCAACCGGGTCTCCTTCTGCTTCGAGATCTTCGACCCCGAGACCTTCCGCCGCATCTGTCCGGGAAAGCACCGCCAGTACGGCCTCGGCCGCTACCTGCGGGCGATCGAGCACTGCGCCCGGCTCGGCCGCGATCGCCGCTTCCGCTTCGACCCCTGGGTCTCCAACGGCGAGATCATCGCGGGCCTCGAGCCGCCCCGCTCGTCGATGGCCGCCATCGACTGGATCACCTCGGTCGGCGCCGTCCCCACGGTGTGCGTCTTCCGCCCCCTCACCGGGACCGACATGGAGGACGAGCCGCCCCCCCGGGCCGAGGACCTCGTGCCGGTGTTCCGCCGGCTGTACGAGGCGTGCATGGAGCGCGGCCTGCCGATCGGCGTGGCCCCCAACATCCACGTGAGCCTGGTGCTGCTTCCGGAGGAGTGCCGCTGGTTCCTCGACAGCCCGAGCAGATACTGGCGAAAAGAGCTGCGCCTCAGGGCGATGGGCTGGGCGTTCCGGACCCGGCTCGAGGCGGAGATCCGCCGCGCCCGCCGCCGCCCCGCGATTTCCGCCCTTTCCTGATCCAGATCATATCGGCCCGCCGGCCCGACCGAGGACCCTGCCCGAGATAACCGTTCGTCGCGTCCGCCAGCGCCGCGCACAACCGGGTGGAGGTGAAGATGAGGTGGGGAGCGATCGCTTCACTGGCCCTCGTCGTCGGTCTAGCCTGGTCGGAGGAGATGCCCCGAACGCCCGGCGAGGCACCGGAGCCCACGCCGGACCTCCTGGAGGAGGGCCGGCGGAGCTACCAGCGATACTGCGTCGCCTGCCATGGGCCTGAGGGGCGCGGGGACGGCGAAGCGGCCTACCTCCTCTACCCCAAGCCGCGTGACTTCACCGCCGGCAGGTACTCCCTGGTCTCCACCTGGGAGCGCGTGCCGACCGACCGCGATCTGTTCGCCACCATCACCCGGGGGATGCCGGGATCGGCCATGCCCTCCTGGGGCCACCTGCCGGAGCGGACCCGCTGGGCCCTGGTCCACACGGTCAAGTCCTTCGCGGCCGAGCCCTGGGAGGTCCCGACCGCGTCCACCGGAGGGGCGTCCGGTCAAGAGCCGACGGGCGTGATCCGCGTGCCTCCGGAACCCCCCTATGACGAGGCGGCCGGGGCGAGGGCCCGGGAGCTGTTCGCGGAGGCCTGCGCCGGCTGTCACGGGGCCACCGCGCGCGGGGACGGCACGCGGAAACAGTTCGACGACAGGGGCTTCCCGACCCGGCCGCGCGATCTGACCGCGGGGATCTTCAAGGGCGACCCGAGCCCTCGGAGCCTGTACGCCCGGATCGTGGCCGGGATGCCGGGCACCCCGATGCCGATGAGCGATTGGGCCCACGGGGACGACGCCTGGCACCTGGTCCACTTCGTCCGCTCCCTGTCGAGCGACGAGCAGAGGGAACGGGCGGAGATGAAACGCTTCGAGATCGTGGCCCCGAGGGTGGACGAGCTCCCGGCGCATCCGGATGCGTCCTCGTGGAACCAGTCGGTCCCGGTCAACCTGCACCTGATGCCCCTGTGGTGGCGATCCGACCGTCCCGAGGAATTGACCGTGCGCGCCCTGCACGACGGCAACGACCTCGCGATACTCCTCGCCTGGTCGGACGCCACCGACGACCACACCGCGATGCGCGTGCAGGACTTCCGCGACGCCTGCGCGGTTGAGTTCGCTCTGACTCCGGACCCTCCCTTCTTCGCCATGGGCGAGGCGGGCCGCTTCGTGAACATCTGGATGTGGAAGTCGGAGAAGCAGGCCGACCTGCGACGCGCCTTCCAGGACCTGGACACGGTGTACCCCAACATCGGCATCGACTCGTATCCGAACCTCATGCGCTCGCCCCTGGAGCAGCCGACGCGCGGCGCGCTCACGCTGGAGTCCGACCCGGACTTCGTCACCGGCTGGGGTGCCGGCAACATCGTCTCCGACCCGACCCGGCCGAGCGCGTCCGAGGACCTCGTCGCCGAGGGGTTCGGGACGCTGCAGGCCCGCCCCGGAGCCGACGACGATCTCGAGGCGAACGGGATCCACTCCATGGGGACCTACCGGGTGATGTTCCGGCGCCCGCTTCGAGCCGGGGGGCGCAACGCGGTGCGGATCCGCCCGGGGGATGCGGTTCCCGTCGCCTTCGCCGTCTGGAACGGCAGCGCCGGGGACAGGGACGGTCAGAAGTCGGTCACCATCTGGCAGGAACTCAGGCTGGCGCCCTAAGGAGGGACGACCATGGCCCCGAACCACGATCAGGCCCGGACGGGCCTCCCCCGCAGGAGCTTTCTGCGCTGGCTCGGCGTCGGCGCCGGGACCTCCGTCATAGGCGTCGGGCTGCCCCTCGATCTGCTGCGGGCGGCCGGCCCGGATCAGAACCCCCTGGCCGGGGCGATCGCCCGCGACTGGGAGCGCATCTACCGCGACCAGTACCGCTACGACAGCACCTTCGACTGGGTGTGCTCGCCCAACGACACGCACGCCTGCCGGGTGCGCGCCTACGTCCGCAACGGCATCGTCACCCGCCTTGGCTCCACCTACGACTACCAGACCTACGCCGACCTCTACGGGAACCGGGCGACGGCGAACTGGAACCCGCGCCAGTGCGCCAAGGGATACACCTTCCATCGCCTCATCTACGGCCCCTATCGCCTGCGGCACCCGATCGTGCGCCGCGGTTGGAAGGCCTGGGCCGACGCCGGGTTTCCCGACCTGACGCCCGAGCTGCGATCCGAGTACCTGTTCGACCGCCGCGGTCAGGACGAGTTCGTGCAGATCTCGTGGCCCGACGCCTTCGACGCCATCGCGCGCGCCCTGTACGCCATCGCCTCGCGCTACAGCGGGGAGGAGGGCACCCGCAGGCTGCGGGCTCAGGGCTATCAGGAGGAGATGATCGAGGCGACCGGGGGCGCCGGGACGCGGTGCATCAAGATGCGGGGCGGCATGGGGCTTCTCGGCGTCATCGGCAAGTACGGCATGTACCGGCTCAATAACTCGCTGGCGCTGCTGGACGCGAAGATCCGCGGGGTCGGCCCCGACCGGGCCCTGGCGGGCCGCAACTGGTCGAACTACACCTGGCACGGCGACCAGGCACCGGGGCACCCCTGGGTGCACGGCCTGCAGACGTCCGACTGCGATTTCAATGACCTGCGCTTCTCCAAGCTGATCATCATGGACGGCAAGAACCTGGTGGAGAACAAGCTGACCGACTCTCACTGGTTCATCGAATGCATGGAGCGCGGAGCCAAGATCGTGGTGATCGCCCCGGAATACGGGCCCCCGTCCACCAAGGCCGACTACTGGATCCCGATCCGCCCCCAGACCGACGCCGCCCTGTGGCTCGGCGTCGCGCGGATCCTCATTGACGAGGGCTGGTACGACGAGAGCTTCCTCCTCGAGTACAGCGATTTCCCCCTGCTGATCCGCACCGACACGCTCCGGCGTCTGCGCGCGCACGAGGTCTTCCCGGACTACAGGACGACGCTGTCGCCGGAGGGTCCGTCGATGAAGATTCAGGGGCTCAAGCCCGAGCAGCACGCGCGGGTCGGCGACTTCGTGGTCTGGGACCGTAAGACGAACGCGCCGCGCGCCATCACCCGCGACGAGGTCGGGAGGCGGATGCGCGCCCGGGGCTTCGATCCGGCCCTGGAGGGGACGTTCGAGGTGAGGCTGGCCGACGGCGGCAGCGTCGAGGCGGCCACCCTGTGGACCCTGTACAGAACCCACCTGAAGGACTACGACATCGACACGGTGAGCGACATCACCCGGGCCCCGAAACCTCTGATCGAGCGGCTGGCGCGCGACATCGCGACCGTCAAGCCGGTCGCGATCCATCAGGGCGAGGGGATCAACCACTGGTTCCACGCGACCGAGATGAACCGGGCGGCCTACCTCCCAGTGATCCTCACCGGCAACATCGGCCGGCCGGGCGCCGGCTGCCACACCTGGGCCGGCAATTACAAGGCCGGCCTGTTCCAGGGATCGCCCTGGACCGGCCCGGGATTCAAGGGCTGGGTGGCGGAGGACCCCTTCCACCTGAACCTCGACCCGCGGGCTCCCGGGGACGCGGTCAGGGTCCGTCCGTACGCGAAGGGGGAGGAGCCGGCCTACTGGAACCACGGGGATCAGGCGCTGGTGGTCGACACCCCCAAGTTCGGCCGCAGGTGCTTCACCGGCCGGACGCACATGCCGACTCCCACCAAGGCGATCATCTTCAACAACGTGAACCTGATCAACAACGCCAAGTGGGCCTACGGGGTGATCAGGAACGTCAACCCGAACGTCGAGATGATCGTGTCGCTCGACATCCAGATGACGGCCTCGATCGAGTACGCCGACCTCGCCCTGCCCGCCAACTCCTGGCTGGAGTTCCAGGGGCACGAGATCACCGCGTCCTGCTCCAACCCGTTCCTGCAGATCTGGAAGGGGGGGATCCCCCCCGTCTTCGACAGCAGGGACGACCTGTCGATCCTGGCCGGGATCGCGGCCGCGCTCGGGAAGCTGACGGGCGATCGGCGCTTCCACGACGTGTTCCACTTCGAGCACGAGGGGAAGCGCGACATCTACATCCAGCGCCTCCTCGATACGTCGACCACGACCAAGGGGTACCGTCTCGAGGACATCATGGCGGGACGGTACGGCCCGCCGGGCGGTTGCCTGATGTTGTTCCGCACCTACCCCCGAGTGCCGTTCTACGAGCAGGTGCACGACGACGAGCCGTTCCACACCGATACGGGCCGGCTGCACGCGTACACCGACGTCCCCGAGGCGATCGAGTACGGCGAGAACTTCATCGTCCACCGGGAAGGGCCGGAGGCGACCCCATACCTGCCCAACGTCATCGTCAGCGACAACCCTTACGTCCGGCCCGAGGACTACGGCATCTCGACCCGGGCCGAGCACTGGGACGACCGGACGGTCCGCAACGTCAAGATGCCGTGGTCGAAGGTCAGGAGCACGAAGAACTTTCTCTGGGAGAAGGGGTTCCGCTTCTACTGCCTCACGCCCAAGACGCGCCACCGCGTCCACAGCTCCTGGTCGAACGTCGACTGGCACATGCTGTACGATTCGAACTTCGGGGACCCCTATCGACTGGACCGTCGCGCTCCCTCGGTCGGGGAGCATCAGCTGCACATCAACCCCCAGGCCGCGCGGGACCTCGGGATCAACGACGGCGACTACGTCTACGTCGACGCCAACCCTGCGGACCGGCCGTACCTCGGCGCGCGGCCGGACGATCCGTTCTACAAGGTGTCGCGGTGCATGCTGCGCGTGAAGTACAACCACGCCTATCCCTACAACATCGTGATGATGAAGCACGCGCCGTTCATCGCCACGGAGCGCAGCGTCAAGGCGCACGAGACGCGCCGGGACGGCCGCGCGCTGTCCGCGGGGACCGGGTACCAGTCGAACCTCCGCTACGGGGCGCAGCAGTCGGTGACCCGCAACTGGCACATGCCGATGCATCAGACCGACACCCTGTTCCACAAGTCGAAGGTATACATGGGGTTCATCTTCGGAGGGGAAGCCGACAACCACGCCATCAACACCGTGCCCAAGGAGACCCTGGTCCGGATCAGCAAGGCCGAGGACGGCGGCATGGGGGGACGGGGGATCTGGAAGCCGGCGACGACGGGCTTCACCCCGGACAACGAGAACGAGTTCATGAGACGCTACCTGAACGGCCGACTCGTCCGGGTGCAGACCCGGGAGGGCTGAGGGGATGCCGTACGGGGACCCGGATCCCGAGGACCCGATGATGCTCGTGGGCGTCGGCGTGCCGGCGGACCGGCTCGCCCTCACGGACATGGCGTACGCCTTCGCGGAGGAGTTCGCGCGCATGGGATACGACGCGAAGCAGGTCCTGGGGCTCTTCCGCCGATCGTTTTTCGCCGGGCCGCACCGGGCCTACCGGGCGCTCGGCGAGCGGCGCACGATGGAGATCATCGAGGAGTGCGTCGGAACGTGGGGCCGCATGCGGCTGGTCGAACGCGACCCCGCGCCTCGAGCGGGCGCAGGCGGCCACCAGGAGGGGGAGCATGACTAGCGTCTACAACTGGCAGCTCGGGCGCGAGATGGACTACCCGTACCCCGCCGCCTATCCCGATCGGCAGTTCGCCTTCGTGTTCAATATCAACCGGTGCATCGCCTGCCAGAGCTGCACCATGGCGTGCAAGTCGACCTGGACCTTCAGCAAGGGACAGGAACAGATGTGGTGGGCCAACGTGGAGACCAAGCCGTACGGCGGCTATCCGCAATTCTGGGACGTCAGGACCCTGGAGCTCCTCGAGCGATCGAATCCCGGCGGCCAAGTCTGGACCGGACGCAACGGCGGCGGGCCGCGCGCCCCGTACGGGCGCTTCGCGGGGAGGACGATCTTCGAATCACGCCGCAACGTCCTGTCCCCCGACTCGTCGCGGGTGCTCGGCTACCTGCCGGCGGACGACGAGTGGAACTCCCCCAACATCTACGAGGACAACCCGGTGGGGAAGAAGGGCGTCCCGGGCCGGATCCACGGGACGGGAGAGACGCTGCCGGTCCACAACACCTGGTTCTTCTACCTGGCGCGCATCTGCAACCACTGCGCCTACCCGGCCTGCCTCGCCTCGTGCCCGCGCCGGGCGATCTACAAGCGCCCCGAGGACGGCATCGTCCTGATCGACCAGAAGGAATGTCGCGGCTACCGCAAGTGCGTCGAGGCCTGCCCCTACAAGAAGGCGATGTATCGGGGCAACACGCGCGTCTCCGAGAAGTGCGTGGCGTGCTACCCCCGCGTCGAGGGACGGGATCCGGAGAGCGGCGGGGCGCCGATGGAGACGCGCTGCATGGCGGCCTGCATCGGCCAGATCCGCATGCAGGGCCTGGTGAGGCTCAACCCGGACGGGACCTGGGCGGAGGATCGCTATCACCCCCTCTACTACCTGGTCCACGTCGCCAGGGTCGCGCTCCCGCTGTACCCGCAGTTCGGGACCGGGCCGAACGGGTTCTACATCCCGCCGCGTTGGGTCCCGCGCGAATACCTGCGCCAGATGTTCGGCCCCGACGTCGACGGGGCGATCGAGCGGTACGCCGACCCCGACCGCGAGCTGCTGGCGGTGCTGCAGCTGTTCCGCCGGTCGAGCCGGATCATCTACCGCTACGATCTGAAGGAAGGCCCGAAGATCTACGAGGGAGAGGTCCGAGGCAGGAAGGTGACCATCTATAACGACACGATCATCGCATACGGCCGCAGGGGGGAGGAGCTCTTCCGGACGAGCGTGGAGGAGCCGATCCACCTCCGCCCGGCGGTTCACGCGAACTCCATCTGAGGGGCCGGAGATCCCGATGCCAACGCCCGCGCGATCGAGGTCGGCGTCCGGGCGCGGCACGAATGTCGCGCTCTGCCGAAGCCTGCTGTATCAGGCGCTCTCACTCGGGTTCCGGCCGCCGGACGAGGCGGCCCTCCGGCGCCTGACGGACGCGGACGCGGTCGCGGCGCTGGCCGAGGCCGCGGCGCTCATCGACGCCGAGCGGGGGACCGATCTGGCCCCGAGCCTCAGGCGCCTGCCCGGCGCCGCGCGGGCCGGGGATCCCCCGGGGGCGTCCGCCTCCTACGACAAGCTGTTCGGCCACACGGCCCATGGTCCGGTCCCGGCGTATGAGACCGAATACGGCAAGGACACGCTGTTCCAGAGACCGCAGGAGCTGAGCGACATCGCCGCGTTCTTCAGGGCCTTCGGGCTCGTCCTCGATCCCGCGCGGCACGAGCGGATCGACCACGTCTCGTGCCAGCTGGAGTTCCTGGCGTTTTTGGCGCGCAAGGAGGCGCACGCCCTCGAATGCCGGGACGAGGCGATGCGCCGGGAGACCGTCCGAGCCGCCCGGCTGTTCCTGAGGGATCACCTGGGACGGTTCGTGCCCTCGTTCTGCCGCCGCGCGATCAGGACGGACCCGAACGGCTTCTACGGCCACCTGGCCGCGCTGTGCCTCGAGTTCGTGGGCTCCGAGGCCGCCTCCTTGGCGGTGCCCCTCGGGCCGGAGGCGCTGCGCCTGCAGACGCCGCTCGACGACGGCGTCCCGATGGCGTGCGGGGGCGCCGAGGCTTGCGCCGCCGGCCCGTGCGCGGCGGCCGACGAGGCGTCCCGATGAACGCCCGGGTCGACATCCATCCGGACGTGGTGGAGAGGGCCGTGTGGGCGGCCCTGGGACGGGCCTCCGCCGCCGGCTCCTTCCACTCCGAGCGGGAGGCCGCCTACGAGGTGCGGGATCCCGAGCAACGCGACGCGGCCTTCGCCCGGCTCCACGCCTCGTGGTTCGGGAGAATGGGGCTCGACCTCCCGATCCGTCAGGCCATCGAGGAACAGGAAGGCGCGCTTTGTCCGGTGCGCCGCTGGCTCCTCGTCCCCGCCACCGGCGGCCGGACGCGGGGGGCGGAGCTGTACGTGGATGGGAACGACCTTCGCTCCGTGCTGATCGCCGTCCGGCCCGAGATCCTCCTCGCGCCTCGCCGCGCCCTCCGGTTCCTCAGACGGGAGCTGCTGCACATCGCCGACATCCTCGATCCGAGCTTCGGCTACGAGCCGCGGCTGCCCCCGCAGCCGGCCGGCCCGGCCCACGACCGCATCCTGCAGCGGCGCTACGGGATCCTGTGGGGATGCTCGGTCGACGGAAGGCTGCTGGCGAAAGGCTGGATCGAGGCCGACGCGCGGGGCGCGAGGCTGGAGGAGTTCCGGCGGGCGTTCCCGTCCCTTGGCCGTGAGGTCGAGAGGGGTTTCGCGCGCTTCTTCGAGGGGCCCCGGGGCACCCACCGGGATCTCGTCGCCGTGGCGAGCGACCCGGAGGGATTCCTCCGCCTGAGCCGCTCCGATCCCCCGAGCCCCGGCCGCTGCCCCCTGTGCGGCTTCCCCACGGCCCACCTCGACCCGGCCCCCGAGACCCTACCCCGGCCGGCCGTCGACTGCATCCTGTCGACGTTTCCCCGCTGGCGCGCCGAGCAAGGGATCTGTCCCCAGTGCGCCGACCTGTACCGCTCGCGGAGGCTATCGGACGAGGCCGCCGCCCGGCTCCCCGCGGCCGCACGGGAGCGGAGAGCGGAGATCACTCACCCGGGGGGATCCGCTCCAGAGCCGCCCGGTCGGGGATCACGAACCTCGCGTCCTCGGTGATCAGCAGGCGGTCCTTTCCCCACCGGCTCATGATCCGGATGGCGGTCTCCTGGGTCGTCCCCGCCATGTCGGCGACCTCCTGACGGCTGAGGGCGACGGGAACGACGATGCCGCGGCCCTGGGCACGGCCGATGCGGTCGGCCAGGGTGAGGAATATCCGGGCGATCCGGAACTCCACGCGGCTGGATCGCTCGGCCAGCTTGCGGGTCAGCTCGATCATCCGGCGGGTGAGGCCGAGGAGCAGTCCCCGGGCGAGCATCGGGTTGACGGCGAGAAGAGCGAAGAACTCCTGCCGCGGGACCGACAGCAGACTGCAGGGCTCGAGCGCCACCGCCGTGGCCGGGAAGGGGCGGTCCTCGTACGCCGCCACGGCGCCGATCGGGTCGCCCGGCCCGAGGATCTCAAGGATCACGTCCCGCCCGCCGGTCGCCGCCTTGACGATCTTCACTTTCCCGCCCAGCCCGAAGTGGAACATGCGGGCGGGATCCCCCTCGCGGAAGATCGTCTCCCCCTCGTCGTAGCTCGCGATCCGAACCAGCGGCCTGAGGCTCTCGCGCTCGGCCGGCTTGAGGCCCTGAAACAGCGGTATGACGGCCCAGGGGATAGACCGGCTCTTCTCCGGCGGCAGGACGACACCTCCCTAGGTGCTGGCGGCGGCGGAGATCATAGCACCCCGGTGATCCAGATCATACCCGCGCCGCTGCAGCGGCCCCATCCTTCATGTGCCGCGGGCGCCGCGCGGGCGCCGGGCCGGCAGGAAGGGCGGATGGCGGAGCTTCTGATCGGGGCCGGGCGCGGTCGGGGGGGCCGCGGGAGGTTCGCCCGCTCGCCGCTCATCGTCATCTGGGAGATCACCCGGGCCTGCGATCTCGCGTGCGTCCACTGCCGGGCCTCGGCGATCCCCGAACGGGACAGCCGCGAGCTGACGACCGAGGAGGGACGCAGGCTCATCTCCGAGGTCCGCCGATTCGGCCGCCCGCTGTTCGTCCTCACCGGCGGCGATCCGCTCAAGCGCCCGGACGTGTTCGAGCTCATCCGCGCGGCCGCCGGGGCCGGACTGGTCACGAACCTGAGCCCGAGCGGCACGCCCCTGCTGACCCACGCCGCGCTCCTGGAGGCGCGGCGCAGCGGCCTGGCCGGGATCTCGATCAGCCTCGACGGATCCGGCGAGACCGTCCACGACCGCTTCCGCGGGGTGCCCGGGTCGTTCCGCTGGTCGCTCGACGGCGCCGCGTCCGCGGCCGCGATCGGGCTGCGGCTGCAGATCAACACCACTCTCACCCGGCACAACCTGGACGACCTGCCGGCGATCGCCGATCTGGTCGGCGCGCTCGAGGCGAGGCGCTGGACCGTCTTCCTGCTCGTGCCGACCGGACGGGGCCACTCCGAGCAGCAGATCACGCCGGAGGAGTGCGAGAGAGCCTTCGCGTGGCTGCACGGCCTGTCGCGCTGCGCGCCGTTCCGGATCAAGACGACCGAGGCGCCGCATTACCGCCGCGTGGCGCTGCAGCGGTCGGCCACCGAGGCCAGCGGCGCGGCGGCCGCGCCGGCGGCCGAACGCACCGGGTCGGGTGGCGGACGCTTCGTCCCGGGGATGAGAGACGGATCCGGCTTCCTGTTCATCAGCTCGAGAGGCGACATCCAGCCGAGCGGATTCCTGCCGGTCTCCGCGGGGAACGCGCGGACCGACTCCGTGGTCCGGGTCTACCGGGAGCATCCGCTGTTCGTGTCCCTGCGGGACCCCGACCGGCTCAAGGGCCGCTGCGGGCGCTGCGAGTACCGTGCGGTCTGCGGCGGATCCCGCGCGCGGGCGTACGCACTGACGGGAGACTACCTGGGCGAGGACCCCGCCTGCCCCTACGAGCCGGCGGCGGGACCGGAGGAGGGGGCCGGGAGCGCCCCCTCCTGAGGAGCTCGAGCGGGACGGACGGGGCCGCGGGCGGGGGCCAGGCAGACCCGACCGGGTTCACCGGAGACGGCTATCCGATGGCGGGGGAAGGACGATGGATGAGCGACTGAAGGCGGGGCCGCGGATCGATCCGGGCATGGAGGTGCGCGAGATCATCGCCGCCCACCCCCCGACGCTTCCGGTGTTCCGGAAGCACGGCCTGATGGGCTGCGGCGGGGCCCGCGGGCCGGCGGAGCCGCTGCACTGGTTCGCCCGCGTCCACCACGTCGATCTGAGGACCCTGATCGAGGACCTGCGCCTGGCCGCGCGGGAGGGGACGCCGCCGGCCGAGGAGCCGGTCTCGCCGGCGCGGCTGGCGGAGGAGAACTTCTACCGGAGGTTCCTGAAGGCCGCCCTGCTGTTCACCCTCACCGGCGGGACGGCCCTCGGCGCCGGGGCGCTTGTCCTGATGGCGCTGCGCGGAGGGCTGGGCGGCATCGGCGGCGGACTGATCCAGGTGCACGGGCATTTCCAGCTGTTCGGCTGGGTCGGTCTGTTCGTCATCGGGGTGGCCTACCACATCCTGCCCCGCCTGACCGGCGTGCGGCTGCCGTCGTACCGGCTCGCCTCGGCCTCCTTCGTGCTGCTGGTCGCCGGCACCGTCCTGAGGGCGGCGCAGTCGATGGCTCCTTCGCCGTCGCGCTCCGCACTCCTGTCGGGCGGGGCCCTCGCCGAGCTGGCCGGCTGCGCGCTGTTCGGCTGGATCGTCGGCGGAATCCTGAGGCGCACGCCGGGACGGCTTGCCCCCTACCAGCGCTACCTGGCCTGGGGGACCGGCTGGCTGCTGGTGTCGGCGCTGCTCAATCTGGCGCACGCCTGGTACCTCTCCGCCCGCGGGGCGGTCGAGATCCCGCCCTCGCTCAACGCCCCCTACCTGACCGTCTTCCTGCTGGGGTTCGCGACCTTCTGGATCCTCGGCGTGTCGTTGCGGGCGCTGCCCGCCTTCATGGCGCTCGGGGCCCGGCCGGACCGCGCCGCCGCCTGCGCTCTTCCGCTGAGCCTCTCGATCGCGGCGCTCGCGGCCGGCGAGGCCGCCCGCCTCGCGGGTGGCGGCGGCCCGGCGGCGCTCGCCCTCGGTCTCGGCGGAGCCGGCGCCGCGCTCTGCCTCATCCGGTTCACCTCGGCGCTCGGGATCCTCCGGGCCGCCGCCGCTCGGGTCGAGCCGGGCGTCGACCGCGGGTACGAGAAGTTCCTCAGGCTCGGCTACTCGTGGCTCGTGATCGCCGCGCTCATGCTGCTCGCCTTCTCGACCGGGGCCCTCGCAGGGCGGGAGCCGGGCCACGCCCTGGGGGGAGCGTACCGGCACGCGCTCACCGTCGGCTTCATCACCACGGTCATGCTGGGGATGGCGTGTCGCATCGTCCCCGTCTTCCGCGGCGTCGGCCTCCACTCGGCCGCCCTGCGCGAGTGGAGCTTCTGGCTGCTCGCCTTCGGGAACGCCATCCGCGTGGTGTTCCAGTCCCTGTCGGCGTTCCTCGGGCCGGGCTGGCTGCGGGTGGCCGGGATCTCGGGAGTCCTGGAGCTGGCCGCGATCTTCCTGTTCGCCGTCAACCTGTGGAGGACGATGAACACCAAAACGCCCGATGACGCGGCCGCCGCCCGCTGGCGCCCCCCGATAGCGTCCGAAACCCGGGTGGGTGACCTCCTGGCGGCATACCCCGGACTGCTGCCGGTCTTCCTGAGCCACGGCTTCACCGCCCTGGCGAACCCGATCCTCCGCCGCACCGTGGCGCGCGGCGTCAGCATCGCCCAGGCCTGCCGCATGCACGGCATCGAAGTGGGGGCGTTTGTGAGGCGGCTGTCCGAGGCGCGGGGACGGATGGAGCCGTAGAGCGTCCCTTCGGGCGCGGATGCGGAGGGTGGAATCAGGAGGGAGGCCGGATCGCCCGCAGGGCGTCGGCGACGTACAGGCGGGTCATCTCCTTGCGCCAGCGGACGGTGAAGTCGGTATTGTCGACCGGCTTGGCGAGGGGGTACGCGAGGCCGGCGGCGTCGGCGATGGCCTCCTCGTCAAGGGGGCGGTCGTGCAGCGCGGCCGCCGCCTCGGCCGCCTCGACCGGCGCCATCGACACGCCCCCCAGGAAGACGCGCGCCTCGGCGACGCGCGGGCCGTCGAACCGGGCGCAGGCGGCGACGCCGAGGACCGGGAAGTCGAACGCCTCGCGGCGGCGCAGCTTCCGGTAGGCGGAGCGCCAAGCGTCGGGCGGCGGCAGCTCGATCGCGGCGAGGATCTCGTCCGGACGCTTGGTCAGGTAGTGGATGCCGTCGCGGCGGTACAGCTCCCCGGCCTCGATCGACCTCTCCCCCTCCGCTCGGACCAGACGGAGCCGGGCGCCCATGGCGCACAGCATCGGCGCCGAGTCGCTCGACGAGACCGCCAGGCAGACGTCGCTGCCCGGCGCCACCCAGCAGGTGTCGCCCTCGCATTTCAGGCAGAAGTGGATCGCCCGGCGCCACTCGTAGCTCTGGTCATAGTAGGTGCAGCGGGTGTCGAGGCAGACGTTCCCGCCGATGGTCCCCATATTGCGCAGGATCGGCGTCGAGATCGAGCGGATCGCCTCGTGCAGGCCGGGATAACGATCGCGCAGGACGCGGCTCTCCTCCAGCTCGGTCAAGGTCGCGGCCGGGCCGATCCGCAGGCCGCCTCCGGAGCCGTTCCGGATCCCGCGGAGCGACTCGATCCTCCTCAGCCCGACCAGCACCCGCGGCGTCTGATGCCGCCGCTTCATGTTCGGGTAGAGGTCGGTCCCGCCGGCGACGACGGTCGCCCCGGGCCCCTCCCGGGCGAGGATCTCCGCCGCCTCGCGCACGGTGCGGGGCGCGTAGTAGCGGAACCTCGGCAGGCGCCTCATGACGTCGCCCTCGCCCCCCG
>JBHIBC010000010.1:0-54355 GCA_046758905.1 Acidobacteriota bacterium
TCGCCTCGATCGCCTCATAGTCCCGGGGGTCGCCTTGATAATCAGGGCGTTCATCCGCTCGTCGGGCACGATCCGGATGTCCCCGATTATCTGGGCCTCTTCCAGGGCGCCGGGTGGAATCAGAGGCGGAGCCTCCTCGGGCCTCGGGGCCGCGACGCCCGGCCTGGGAGGCACCGGCGGGGGAGAAGGGGGTTCCGGGCCGCGAGCGAGGTGCTGGCGGACGGGCTCGGCGGCGCCTTCGTGCTGACGGCCGACGCCTCGGGGGAGACGAGCCTCACCCCGGACGGGGAGCTCGGCGTCCACCTGATCCACCTCGGCACCGGGCTCGCGGCGATCCCGATCGGAGACCTGTACCGCGCGGACGACCCCTGCGGCGCGCTCGTCATCGGCGGGCGAGGATCGCGAGTCGCGCGCGGCGCCCTGCTCCTCGAGCCCGGATCGTTCGTCGCGGTCGGCGAGCACCGCGGCGCCGACCCGGACCGGGAAGGCCCGCGGGTCTTCTTCCAGGGATTCGACGCGGCTGGGAATCGGCTGTTCGGTCCCGGGACCGTCTCCCCCGCCGGGGCGCAACCGCCGACCGACCTGCCGGTCCTCGCGCGCGACGGCGAGGGGGGGTTCTTCTTGGGCTGGCACGAGAGGGCGCAGGGTCCCGCCGTCCGGACCGGCCTTCTCCTGCAGCGTTTCGACCGGAGCGGGTCGGCCCGATGGGGCCGGCCCGCTGTCCTCGCCGGGGGATCCTCCGTCTCGGGTCTCGATACTGTCATGGTCGCGGACCGGACGGGAGGCGTGTTCCTCGCCTGGAGCGAGTGGCGGGAGGGATCGGACCAGCCCGGGCACCTTTTTCGCATCCAGAGGGTGGGGGGCGACGCATCGCTCCACTTCGAGGCCGGCGGGCTGCCGCTCGGGGAGGGCGGGCCGGACGGAGGGGGGATCGCCCTGCTGGCCGACGGGCGCGGCGGCGCGATCGTCGCCTACGAGCGGAGCGGGATGCGCGCTCACCTGATCTCCGCCTCCGGAACTCGTCCCTGGGGCGACCCGGGGGTCCTGCTCTCGGACAGGACGATGGCCGGGCTCGGCACCGCGCCCGGGATCGCGGCGGCGCCGGACGGCGTCCTCTACGTCGTCTGGAGGGAGGACTACGCCGGCGGCCGCACTTCGATCCTGGCGCGCCGGCTGGACCTGGACGGGTCGAGCCCGTGGCCGGCGCCGGTGACGCTCGCCAGTGACCGCTCGATCGTCCTCGGCCGGAGTGCTGCGATCCTCGACGACGCCTCGCTCGCGGTCGTCTGGGACGAGATCCGCGGGAGCGACCCGGGCGACGCCTCCGACATCTACGTGCAGGCGGTCGACCGCAGGGGCCGCATCAAGGGCCCGCCCGACGGCATCCCGATCGCCGCGGCCCCGGACTGGCAGCGATTGCCGTTCGCCTTCCCGGCGCCGTCCGGCGACGCCGCCGATCCCGGCGAAGGCGCGACGGGCCGACCCAGGCTGGCGATCGTCTGGTCCGACGATCGCTTCCCCTCCCTGGTGGGGAGATCGACCTCGCTCATGCTTCAGGAGGTCCTGTTCCTCTCATCGCCGCGGCTCGACCCGTTCGACACCGTCCGGCTGCGGCAGGGCGCCGAGGTCTCGGTCTCGCTGCACGGGGACGACCTCCAGCGGGGGCTCGATCTCGACGCGGCCCCGGCGGTCACGGCGGTGCTGATCGCCGTCGCGGCCGATGCCGCGGAGGGCCCGGGCGACCGACTGACCGTCACGCTGCGGGCCGCGGGCGACGCGCCGCTGGGCGGCCGCGACCTCGTGCTGGTCAATCCCGACGGAGGGGCGACCACGGTCCCGGGCGCGGTGCTGGTCGAGCTGAATCCAAGGCGCGCCGACATCGACCGCAGCGGCCGCGTCGACGGGTACGACCTGGCCCTGCTGGCGCGCGCCTTCGGACGGGCGGCGGGCGAGGAGCGCTTCCTCCCCGACGCCGACATCGATGCGGACGGGACGGTCGACGGGGCCGACCTGGCCCTGCTCGCCTCGCGATTCGGCGCCCGCCTCGCGACCGGCCCCGGCTAGCCGGGAGGCGGCCTTGAGCTCGAGCGCGGCCGCGATGGGGACGGGCGGGCCAGGCGGGGCCGGATCGCCTCGTCGAGGGCGTAATCCGGGACGGCCCCGAAGAAGATCCGCGCCACCGTCCCGTCGCGGTCGATCAGAAAGGACATCGGCTGCACCGGGATCTCGCCGTACGCGCGATACAGCTCCCGGTCGGCGATGAGGATCGGGTAGTTGACGTCGAAGGTCTCGAGGAACCGTTTCCTGAGGGATCCGTCGAACCGGGGGATCAGGATGTCGTCCAGGTTGACGCCGAGGACGGTCAGCCCCTTCTCGCGGTAGAACTCATACAGCGCCATCAGGGTCGGCGTCTCCGTGCGGCACGGCGGGCAGCTCGAGAACCAGAAATTGAGGAGCACGACCCTGCCGCGGTAATCCTCCAGCCTCAGAGTCCGCCCGTCCAGCCCCCGGGCCGCGAACGGCGGAGCCGGCTTGCCCACGAACCTCGCCTCGAAGGCCCGCCGGAAGCCGGGGTCGCGCGCGGCTGCGGCCTCCGCGGGCGGCGCCGGTACGGCGGCCGCGAGCGCCAGCGCGAGCCCTCCGGCGGCGGCCCGGCGGGTCGGCGCGCCCCCCCTCATGCGGCCCCCGCCTCCCTCAGGCGCGCGACGACCAGGTCCCGGTCGAGGAACGCCAGGAACCACCCGGCGCGCGGCCCCTGCCTGCTGCCGAGGAAGGCGCGGTAGATCGCCTCGAACCCGGCGGTCGCGCCCGGGAGCCCGACCTGTCTGGACACCTCGTAGATCAGGGAATGGATCTCCTCCCCGGTCATCCCCGGACGCAGGGCGGCGGCCAGCTGCCCCAGGAACCTCTTCTGGCCGGGATCGAGACCGCGGGCCTGCTCCGGCAGATGCGGCTGCACGGAGAACTTCAACGACGGCGGGGCGAACCGGTTCAGCCAGCGGATGGCGTAGCCGGCGCGCTCTCTCAGTGATTCCGGGTCCTCCACCGGATAGCCGTTGCGCCGCAGGATCACGATCGTCTGGTCCAGGTCGAAATTCGCCATCTGCACGACGCTCACGAGGTGCCGGAACGGCACGCCGACCGGGGTGAACTGGTCGGCGCCGGACAGCGCCAGAGCGCGGGCGTCGCGGAGCTTCGAGGCGCTGTCGTCGAACTCGTCGATGAGGGAGAGGAGCGGCAGGCCGGGGTCGAAGTTGATCGACCTCATCGGCCGGGTCTTGACGATCAGGTAGCGCAGCACCTCCGGCGGCACGACCTCGAGCATGCGGTGCACCGACAGGACGTTCCCCTTGCTCTTCGACATGTCGCCCAGGCCGCGGAAGGAGACCCACTCGTAGGTGATCGGGAACGGCGGCCGCGCCCCGAAGACCTCGCGGCAGATCCGGGCGCCGCTGTCGTACGACCCGCCGCGCGTCGCGTGGTCCTTCCCGAAGGGCTCGATCGTCACCGGGATGCGCGCCCAGCGGGCCGGCCAGTCGACCCGCCAGGTCAGCTTCCCCCCGCCCCGCATCGAAACCGTCCCGCTCGCGCCGCACGCGCAGGCATAGTCGACGGTCTCCTCCCGCTCCGAGAAGCCGGTGACCCGCGTCCCGGTCATCCGCCCGCACGATCCGCAGATCGGGTTGAACGGGCTCCAGTCCGCCTCGAACCGCCGTCCGGTGCTCTCGTGCAGGATCCGCGCGATGGCGTCGCGCTGCTCGAGGGCCCGGACGATCTGCGGCACCATCATGCCGGACTTGTACATCCGATCCGCGTAGTAGACCTTCACGTCGATCCGCATGCGCTCGAGCGAGCGCAGGAACGGGTCGAGGAAGTGGTCCGCGTAGCTCGCGTGATCGCCGCACGGGCAGGGGATCTCCGACAGCGGTCTGCCGATCTCCTTCTCGTAGACCGACGGGTCGAGGAACGGGTAGACCTTGCGGAGGGGATCGAAGTTGTCGGCGACGTAGTCGAGCGCCGCTTCGGCGCCCCGCTCCCCGAGGGCGCGGTAGACGACGTCGGCGGTGATCACCTCGCGCAGGTTGCCGATGTGGATCTCGCCGGAGGGCGAGATCCCGGTCGAGATCTCGTACGGGCCGGGGCTCTTCAGGATCGCCTCGGCGATCTCATCGGCCCAGTGCCGTCCCCGCTCGGTCCCCATGAGTCAGTCCCCGTCCTGCGCTCCGCACCCGGGAGGAGGCTCCGGCTCGGGCGCACCCTCCGGCGCTGAGGCGGAAGCGCACCCGCACCTCGTCGTCCGGGACCATCCAGGAGAAGCGCGGGATCGGGATGTGGTGCTCCGTGAGCCTGAGGCCCACCTCCCCTTCCGCCGTGAGGGTCCCGTTATCATAGCGGATCCCGGGCGGGAAGAGCATCCCCCAGCGACGCCGGGCGGCTCGCGCACCCCCTCCACGGGCGCCCCGCGAGGGGTCTCCGGCCGGCGCGCCGCCGCCTCAGCGCTCCCTCCCGGGGATGAACCGCCGCTTCGAGGCCATGCGGCGCGCGTATTCCGGCAGCGCCATCAACGCACCCTCCTCGCTGCGGACGCGCGCCGCCAGGAGAAACACGAACACGGCCCCTCCCGCCAGGGCCGTGATCCAGGCGCCCCCCGCGAGGGGGAGCACCAGCACCTCGGCGAGCACGGCGACGTAGTTGGGGTGCCGCAGGTACCGGTAGGGACCGGTGCAGACGACCCGGAAGGAGCGCGGCACAATCACTTTCATCGTCCAGTGCCCGCGCAGCTGCAGCACGGCCCACAGCTTTAGAGCCTTGGCGAGGAGGAACAGGGCGACCATGGCGAGCGCGAGCGGCGCGGACGGCCGGCGATCCAGCGCCAGGTGCTCCGCCAGCGCGGCCGGGAAGATCAGGGAGTAGACCGGCGCCATGAGGCGGAAGACCCACGCGGCCACCTCCCGCGCCCCGCCGGCCAGCAGTCGCCGCTCGTTGGCCAGCGCGTAGACGCGCTCCCAGATCGCGACTCCCACCGCCACCGCGACGAAGAGCGCGTACAGCAGGGCGGTCCGATCCATCGAACGGCCCCCCGGGGCCCGTCACCGCCGGGCGCGCGGAAGGCGCGCCTCGGGCCCGGCGGTCACGGGCTGAAGGCCCGCAGCACCAGCGCCGAGTTCTTCGACCCGAAACCGATGCAGTTGCACAGGGCCAGCCGCGTCTCGGCCGGGCGCGAACGGTTCGGGACGTAATCGAGATCGCACTCGGGGTCGGGATTCTCGTAGTTGATCGTCGGCGGGAGAAACCTCTCCCGCATCCCGAGGGCCGTCGCCACGACGCCGGCGGCGCCGCAGGCGCCCTGAGCGTGGCCGATCATCGACTTGGTCGAGGAGCACGGAACGGCGCCGGCCCGCCCGCCGAGCAGCGCCCTGACCGCCATCGTCTCGACCCGATCGTTCTGCGGCGTTCCGGTGCCGTGCAGGTTTACGTAGTCCACCGCCGAGGGCGCGGCGCCGGCCGACCGCAGCGCCAGGAGCATGGCGCGGGTCGACTCCTCGCCGCGCGGGCTCATGTGAACCCGGTGGTGTGCGTCGCAGGTCGACCCGTACCCGGCCACCTCGGCGTAGATGCGGGCGTTCCTCCGCAGGGCATGGTCGAGGTCCTCGAGCACCATCATGTAGGCGCCCTCCCCGAGCACGAAGCCCGTCCGGTCCCTGTTGAACGGACGCGAGGCCCTCTCGGGCCGATCGTTCCACCCGACCGCGGCCGCCCGCATCCTGCAGAAACCCTCCATCATGCCCACCGTGATGCAGGCCTCGGCCCCGCCGGTCAGCAGCAGCGCGTGCTCCCGGCGGCGGATCGCGTGCAGGGCGTAGCCGATGGCGTCGGTGCTGCTGGTGCACCCGTTGCTCAGGACGTGGGACGGCCCGGTGAACCCGAGGCGGATGCTCAGCTCGCTGCTCACCATGCCGACCACCGAGGAGGAGATGGCGAAAGGATTGACCCTGCGGATCCCCTGACGGTAGTAAGCCTCGTACTGCCGTTCGGCGAAGTCGATCGCGCCGGCCCCGCTGCCGACGATCACGCCGATCCGCCCCGCCGCGTCGCCGTCCGGCCGGCCGCGATCGAGCCCGGCGTCCGACAGGCTCAGGCGGGCCGCGGCGAGCGCCATCGGGACGATCCGCCCGACGCGCTGCAGATCCTCGGCCGGTAGGTGCTCTCCCGGGTCGAACCCCGGAACCTCGGCGGCCACCTGGCAGGGGAGGTCGCCCGGATCGAAGAGGGAGATCCGCCGGGTGGCGCTCCGGCCCCGGGCCAGCCCCTCGAGGAACGCCTCGATCCCGATCCCGAACGGCGAGACGACGCCGAGACCGGTGATCACGGCACGTGCCCTGCCGCTCACGCGTCTGCCCCCTCTCTCAGGCTCGCGAGTCTACCATCAGCGGTTCGACCCGGCGAGCGGGCCCGCCCCTCAGCGCCGGCGGGGCCGCCGCCCGGTGAGCGATCGATCGCCGGCGCGGCGTCCCGTCCGCCGGGCGTCGGCGCGGCCTCGCCACCAACCGAGGGCGATCCCGCCGTAGAACGGCAGGTACTCGATCCACCGCACCCAGGGGCAGGGCTCCGCAGCCCTTCCCGGGGCCCCGAGGTTCGCGTAGGCGAGCGCCGCCAGGCCGCTGAGGAGGATCCAGGGCCGCGATGGGAACAGCGCCAGCCAGGGCAGCAGCCACAGCAGGTACCATGGATGGAGCACAGGCGAGAGGAGCAGGATGGCTCCGGTCAGCAGGTAGGCGCCCCGCAGCGGGTGGAGGTCCCGCCGCACGATCCAGACCGCGACGCCGGCGATCGCGGCGGCGCTGATCGCCCGCGCCAGCGGGTCGGGGTAGGTGTAGGGGTACAGCGCCTCGAGCAGCCCGCCCGAAGGGACGCGGGACGCCAGGAACGAGACGACCCCCTTCAAGGCGGGCGTCGGGTCGATCGCCTCGAGCGCGGCCCGCACCAGCCCGAAGATCGACTCGTTCGCGATCCAGCGCCGGGCGTACTCGCTCGGCCCCGAGAGCAGGTGGGCCCCCGCCTCGCGGAAGGGCCAGTAGGCCCCGGCGACGGCGAGCGGGACGAGGACGAGCGGCCGGACGCGGATCGACCGGAGGAAGGGCGCGAACAGCGCCGCCGGCAGGAGCTTCACCAACCCGCCCGCGGTGAGCGCCAGCGTGGCGACGACGCGTTTCTTCTGTATAATCGCGAGCGCCGCCGCGAGAGCACAGAGGACCCCGACCGGCTCGAGGTGGCCGCTCCAGGCCACCTCCACGACGGCCAGCGGGTTCCAGGCGTAGATCAGGATGCGGCGCGACGGCAGGCGGAGCCTCCTGATAAGCCGCAGCAGCAGAGCGATCGCCAGGAGGTCCGCGACGACGATCAGCGTCTTGAGCCCCCGGACGCCTGCCGCGAGGCGGAACCCGACGACGAACAGGAGCTGCGCCGCGGGGGGGTAGATCGTCCGCACCTCCCGGTGATCGAGGCGCTCGTACAGCTCGTCCCTCCGGGCGGCCAGCTCCGGGGCAGAGGGTGGATGGAGGTAGGGGTTCCCGCCCCCGGCGACCACCCGCCCGTCCCAGAGGTAGCGGTCGATGTCGTTGCTCAGCGCCGGGGCGAAGGGGGCCAGCACGGCCCTGAACAGGCAGGCCGCGAGGATCGCGGCGCGCAGAGGCGGCCCCTCGAGCCGTGGCCCGGCCCGCCGGGCCAGCCGCAGCGCCAGCAGGTAGATGATAAAGACGGCGAGGAACAGGAGCAGGAAGGACGACGTGCGACCGGGCGCCGGGGAGGTGAGCGGCATGGCGGCGAACCCCGCGAGCATCGCCGCCGCGAGGGACAGCAGCGGGACCAGCGGGTCCCCGCCGGGGAAATGAGCCACGCGGGCGCCGCCGTTCTCGTCGCGTACTTCGTGACGCTCGGCGTGCTCGCCGTCTACGGCGTCCACCGTCTCTACCTCCTCCACCTCTACCTCGGCCGGCCGCAGGGACGCCGGCGGCCGCCCGGGCGGCTCCGCCCGCTTCCCGCGATCACCGTGCAGCTGCCCATCTACAACGAGATGTACGTCGTCGAGCGGCTGATCCGGACCGTCTGCGCGCTTGAATACCCGCCCGAGCGGCTGGAGATCCAGGTGCTGGACGACTCCACCGACGACACCTCCCGCATCGCGGCCGCGGCCGTCTCACAGATGCGCGCCCGGGGGATCGACATCGTCCACCTCCGGCGGCCCGGGCGCGCCGGGTTCAAGGCCGGCGCGCTCGCCTTCGGGATGGAGCGGGCACGCGGCGAGCTCCTCGCGGTCCTCGACGCCGACTTCGCGCCGGAACCGTCATTCCTGCTCGACCTGGTGGATCATTTCGCCGATCCGCGGGTCGGCCTGGTGCAGGCCCGGTGGGGCCATCTCAACCGGGACTACTCGCTGCTCACGCGGCTGCAGGCGATCTTCCTGGACGGCCATTTCGTCATCGAGCACGCCGCCCGCCATCGCGCCGGGCGCTTCTTCAACTTCAACGGCACCGCCGGGATCTGGCGCCGCGCCTGCATCGAGTCGGCCGGCGGCTGGCAGGCCGACACCCTGACGGAGGACCTCGACCTGTCCTACCGCGCCCAGCTCAAGGGATGGAGGTTCGTCTACGTTGCCGACGTGGTCGCACCGGCCGAGCTGCCCGCCGACATCGACGCCTTCAAGTCGCAGCAGCACCGCTGGACGCGCGGCTCGGTGGAGACCGGGCTCAAGATCCTGCCGGTGCTGCTGCGCTGCCGCCTGCCGGCCGGCGTCAAGTCGGAGGCGTTCCTCCACCTGACCAACAACGGCGCCTACGCGCTGATGGTCCTGCTGGCCCTGCTGATCGTCCCGGCGATGATCATCCGGCACGCGTCCGGCCTCCATTCGCTGCTGCTGCTCGACCTGCCTCTCTTCCTGCTGTCGACCGCTCCGGTCTCCGCCTTCTACCTCCGCTCGCAGCGCGAGCTGGGCGTCCGGACGGGCTCGACCCTGGCCCGGCTGCCGCTCCTGATGGCGCTCGGGATCGGGCTGTGCCTCAACAACAGCCGCGCGATCCTCGGGGCGCTCCTGGGCCGGCGCTCCGAGTTCGTCAGGACGCCCAAGCACGACCTGCGGGGCAGCCGGGGCGAGTGGCGCGGGAAACTGTATCGCGGATCCCGCAGCCGCGCGGTGGTCCTCCTCGAGGCGCTGTTCGCCCTCTACTTCGGCGGCGCCACCGCGCACGCCCTGAGCGCCGGGATGTACTGGTCGCTGCCGTTCCTGCTCCTCTTCCTCACCGGGTTCCTGTACACCTCGCTCCTGTCGCGCATTCACCCGACGCGCCGACGGGCGGCCGGCGCGTCCCGGCCGCCCGCGCGGGGGCCGGCCGTTCCCATCAGGCCATAGCCGCCCCGGGCGGATCGCGGGTATCGATTCCCTAGTTCGGAATCGCGATCGCCGCGCACCGACTTGCCAGATCCGGACGGCCACATATATTTGCTCGCGGACCGCGGAGGACGACCGCGACCCCTGTCCTCGTCGCCGCTGCCCGCGCCTCGAGAAGGGCGCGACGCGGCCTGCCTCCGGGGCGCGCGAGAACTTTGGACGTGGACCTGGATGCGAGGATGAGCGGGTGAGAGACGGTCTCGGCCATCTGGCGCGCCTGTCGGTCCTCCTCTCGCTCGTGGCGCTTCCCGCGGCCGCACAGGAGATCACCACGGGCGCGATCGCCGGCAGGGTGCGCGACCCCGCCGGCCAACCGATCCCGGGCGCGCTGGTGATCGCGGTCTCCCGGCACGGCACGCGCACCGCCGAGACCGACATCGGCGGGAGGTTCGTCCTCCCCTTCCTGCGCCCCGGGCTCTACTCGGTCCGGGTGGAGGCCTCGCGCGGGTTCAACACCCTCATCCAGAAGCACGTGAAGGTGGGGCTCAGCCGGCGGACCACGCTCGACTTCACCCTCGCCCCGGGTCGGGTCGAGTCGGTGAGGGTGACGGCGGCGGCCCCCCTCGTGGACGTGAAGTCGACCTCCACGGGCAGCAACATCCGGTACGCCGAGTTCGCCGAGTCGGTCCCCCTCGGGCGCTCGTTCACCGACACGATCCTCGTCGCCCCGGGGGTGGTCAGCGGCATCGGCACGGGTCGGGGCAACTATTCGATCGGCGGTGCGTCAGGGCTCGAGAACACCTACCTGATCGACGGCGTCAATATCACCAACACCGGCTACGGGGGGATCGGCTCCTACAACATCCTGTACGGTTCCCTGGGCACCGGCGTGACCAGCGAGTTCCTGGACGAGGTGCAGATCAAGACGGGCGGCTTCGAGGCCGAGCACGGGCAGGCCCTCGGCGGCATCATCAACACCATCGTCCGCTCGGGGACCAACGACGTCAAGGGGAGCGTGGCCTGGTTCTCCAGCCCCGCGGCGCTGCGCTCCCCCGGGCGGCTGGTGGAGCTCGACGTCGGCGCCTCCAACGTGGTCGACGAGCAGGTGAACGATCTCGCCTTCTCGCTGGGCGGCCCGATCGTCGAGGACCGGGCGTTCTACTTCCTCGCCTACAACCCCGTGATCACCACCCGGGAGGTGCGGGCGCAGGCGCTGCCCGACCCGGCCTTTCAGGCCGCCAGCGCGGGCCTGGCGGCCTTCGACGAGACGACGACCAACGGCTTCGACGCCCCCGCGGCGCTCGCCTTCCCCTCCGCCGCCGGGGATCTCGAGGGGAAGCGCGTGGCGCACAACTACGCGGCCAAGTTCACCTGGCAGGCCGCGCCCAACCACCAGCTCGAGCTGACCCTGTTCGGAGACCCGGCGGAGGGACGGGACGGGCCGCAGCGCGACATGAGCGGTTCGGTCGGGCAGGCCCTGAACCAGCAGTTCGACCTCGGCGGGGGGGCGAGCCGGATCCGGTACGGCTCGCACAACCAGGCCCTGAAGTGGAGCGCCGTGTTCGCGCCCCGGTTCTTCATGGAGGCGCAGCTGTCGCACCACGACGGGAGGTTCCGCGAGACCTCCACCCTGAACGCCAGCCAGTACACCGACCTCCGCAACACCCTGGAGTTCATCCGCGGCGCCGACAGCTTCGACCCGGGGACCGGCGCCGTGCCGCTCCAGGTCACTCCCGTGGCCTCGGTGCGCGGCGGCGTGGGGGCGATCATCGACCAGGACGACGAGGACCTGTCGCTGCAGGTGAAGTTCACCAACCTCCTGGGTCGGCACGAGATCAAGTACGGCGTCCAGTACGACGAAATCGAGTACCGCGATCTGGCGTCGTTCACCGGGGCGTCGATCGACATCGGGCTGCCCCTCTCCTCCGCGGGGACCACCACCCCCGTCGATGACGACGGCGACGGCCTGCAGGACCTGATCCTGTCGCCGACCAACGGCGGGGTCCAGGTGAGCGTGCGGAACCTGACCGGCGACCCTTCGCTCGCCTACGACACCGCGAACCTCTTCCGGGTGACCCGCGCCAGCATCGGGCCCCGCCCCGACACCACCCGGGCGGACGAGATCAGCCTGTTCCTGCAGGACACCTGGTCGGTCCGCCCCCGGCTCACGATCAAGGCCGGGGTGCGCTGGACGGAGGAGACCGTGGGCGGCGGCGGCACGATCTCGCTGCCGTTCGGCACGGACTCCGTCGCCGACCCGTTCTCCGGCATCGAGACCCGCATCTTCACCTGTACTCCGGACGGCAGCGGCGGATGCCTCGAGTCGACGACCTTCACGCCGAGCGAATACACCTTCAGCCACAACTGGGCGCCCCGCCTCGGCGTGGTCTGGGACGCCCTCGGGAACGGCCGCAGCCGCCTGTGGGCCAACTGGGCGCGCTACTTTCAGCGCGTGTCCAACAACCTCGCCGTCCGTGCGTTCAGCAACGAGGTGCTGGTCGCCTTCCAGGAGTTCGACGACCGTGACCTCACCAGCCATCGCTACTTCCCGTTCGCGGTCCCCTGTGTCGACAGCACCGGCGGGGGGGCTGGGACGTGCCAGGTTGCCGCGCCCGTCTCCGTCACCGGCCTCGAGCAGAAGAGCGTCGCCCCGGGGACCAAGCTCCCGTACGAGGATGAGCTGTCGGGCGGCTTCGCGTTCGAGGTCACGCCCGAATCGTCGTTCGAGGTCCGGGCGATCTACAGGAAGCAGGGACGCGTGCTGGAGGACGTGCAGACCTCGGCCATCGAGCAGATCCAGAACTTCTACTATGGCTACGCCTACGGCTATCCCTACGACCCGTTCGGCGGAAGCCCGACCCCCGGCGGCGAGATCAGCGCCACGTTCCCGGCCGCCTCGTTCGGCGCCCTCACCGTGGCCAATCCCGGCTCCAGCCAGGACCTCGGGGGGAGGTTCGGCTTCCCGAAGCCGGAGCGGATCTACAGGGCGCTGGAGCTGGTGTACACGAGGTGGTTCTCCGACAACTGGTCGCTGTTCGCCAACTTCCGCTACGCGAGGCTGGAGGGGAACTACGAGGGTCTGTTCCGCAACGACAACGGCCAGAGCGACCCGAACAACTCGTCGCTCTACGACTTCCCGAACTCGGCCCTGATGTCGGGCCAGTTCGCCTCCGGGCCGCTGCCGACGGACGTCGCCCGCGTCCTCCGGGTCTTCCCGTCCTACACCCTCTCCAGCGGTCTCAGGATCGGCGCCGGACTCTCCTGGTCGTCCGGCGTGCCGCGCACCTCGCTCCTGGCGCATCCCCTCTACCAGAACGCGGGGGAGATACCCGGGATCGACCCCGTCTACGCCTACTGGGTCGACCCCGTCGGCCTGTTTAACCCGGCCGACTTCCGGCTCCGCAAGACCTCCGATCTGCAGGCGGCCCTCACCGACCCCGAGGCGATCAGCGGCGCCGCTTTCCTGTTCGACTACTCCCCCGTGGATCGGGGCAACCTCGGGCGGACCCCGGACCTTGTGACCCTCGACCTGCACGCCGACCTCCCGATCCATCTCGGCGGGACCCGGCTGCGCCTGTTCCTGGACGTGTTCAACGTATTCGACGAGCAGGAAGCCACCCGCTTCAACGACTCCGTCGAGTTCACCACCGGAGTGCTCAATCCCGACTTCCTGAAGCCGCTGGCCTATCAGCCCCCCCGGTCCTGGAGGCTGGGGATGCGCTGGGATTTCTGAGGCCGCTCCCCGGCCGGGAGGTGTCGCTATACTGGGCGCCGTGCCGATCCGACCCCGCCGCCCTCCGGCCCCGCTGCTCGGCGGCGCGCTCTGCCTGGGCGCGGCCCTGGCCGCCGCCTCCATCGTCCGGGTGCCGGACGGGTCGGTCGGGTGGACCGGCGGCGCGCTGCTCGAGCCGGGCTGGCACGTCCGCCCGCCGTTCGCCCGGGCGGCGATGGTGCCGCTGACCGGGCGGATCGGCGCCGTCGACGTCGAGAGGCGGACCCCCGAGGGAGCCACCATCCTGGTCCGGGTGTCGGTCGACTACCGGATCGATCCAGGCCTCCTGGCGGAGCGCCTATTGAACCCCGGGCCTGGCGGTACCGTGGCCCCCGGGGACGAGTGGATCGCCGACCTGGTGAGCGAGGCGGCCGAGAAGGGACTCGAGGGGTTCCCGGCGGCCGCCCTCCTGCGCGGCGGGCCGGTCGCGGGCGGCGCAGACGCAGCGCTCCCCGAAGGGCCGCGCGGGTCGATCGCGGAGGCGCTGCGCTCCTTCGGGATCGAGCCGCTGCGGATCTCGGCGCGCGCCGGGCCGGCCGACGGGCCCGACCGCCGCGCCGCCGCACCCGGCCCGCGGGAGGGCCGGCTGCCCATGCCGGCGGTCGACGACACGGGGGTGCGCCTCCTCCTGATCGGCTTAGACGGCGCCGATTGGGAGGTGATCGATCCCCTGCTGGAGAAAGGCCGGCTGCCGAACCTGGCCCGTCTGGTGCGCGGCGGCGTGCGCGCCCGCCTGCGGTCCTACGACCCGATGATCTCGCCGCTGCTGTGGACCACCGTGGTGACCGGCGTCGGGCCGGACCGGCACGGCGTTGCCGATTTCCAGGCGATCGACCCCGCGAGCGGCCGGCGCGTCCCGATCAGCAGCCGCTTCCGGCGAGTGAAGGCGCTGTGGAACATCCTTGGCGACGCGGGGCTGGCGACCGGGTTCGTCGCGTGGTGGGCTTCCTACCCCGCCGAGGCGGTCAGGGGCTTCCAGGTGTCCAATCTGGTGGCCTACGAGACCCTCCGGCCGAGAGCGGACGGCGCCCTCTACGCGGCCGGCCTCACCCACCCCTCCGACTACCTCCTCCAGGTGCGCCCCGATCTGATCACCGCCGCCGACATCACGTACGAGGAGGTGCGCTCGGTCCTGCGGATCGGCCGGGAGGAGTTCCTGGCCGCCCGCCGGGAGGTGCTCCGTCCCGCGGAGCGCGACGAGGAGAGGGCCAACCGGAAGATCGCCCAGCGGCCCGTGCCCCTCGTCCTCTCGATCCTCACGGGGTCGAGGAACTACGCCGCGATCGCCTCCGATCTCGCCGCGCGGCGCCTCGACGTCACGGCGGTCTACTTCGAGGGGATCGACATGATGGGGCACCGCTTCCAGCACTGCATGCCCCCGCGCCTGTCGATCTGCCCGGACCCGGACTACGCCCGGCTCCGCGATGCCGTCACCTCCTTCTACGTCCGGCAGGACGCTCTGATCGGGATGATCCTGGAGGCGGCCGGCCCGGATGCCACCGTGATGGTGGTCTCCGACCACGGCTTCAGGACGGGCGATGGAAGGCCCGCCGGGGCCCTCCCCTTCACCACCCGGCAGCCGGTCGAGTGGCACGACCCGGAGGGGATCTTCCTGTTGAGCGGGCCGGGTGCCCGCCGGGGCGAAAGCCTCACGACGCGGCCGACGCTGTTCGACATCGCGCCGACCGTCCTCCACCTGGTGGGCCTGCCGATCGCCGACGACATGTCCGGCAGGATCCTCCTGGAGGCGCTCGATCCGGCCTTCATGGAGCGCCACCCGGTGCGCAGCGTGCCGTCCTACGAGGATCGCGGCCGCGCGGCCGAGAACGTGGTCGCGGACGGCGCGGAGGTCCGCCGGGCCGAGGAGCAGCTACTGGCGGACCTGCGCGCGCTCGGCTACATCGCGGCGGACGGTCCCCGCGGCACAGCCGGCGGGGAGGGCGCGGCCGGCGGGTATCGCAAGGACGGGGGCGGCGGCGCCGGCGACGGGACGCAGGTCTTCTACCACCGCAATCTCGCGACCTATTTCCTCAAGCGCAAGGAGTACGCGCGGGCCGCGGAGCAGCTCCTGCTCGCCAACCGGCGGCGGAGGCTTCCCCGGAACTACCAGATGCTCTCGGAGGCGTACATGGGGATGGGCCGGACGGCCGACGCGGTCGAGGCCCTGCGCGAAGGGCTGAACGCGGTCGAGGCGAAAGACCCGGAGTCGGTCCTCTGGCTGGTGCGCATCCACCTCGGAGGCGCGGGGGGGAGGACGGCCGCGGAAGAGGAGGCCGAGCGCTGGGAGTCCCTCACCGCCCCTGTCCCCGGCCTGCGGGACGGGATCGCCGGGCTGCTCCGCGAGGCGGAGGGGGACGAGCGCGCCGCGAGGGACCTCTTCTGGCGATCCCTGCGGGCCGACCCGACCCGGGTCGTCGTCGCCCAGAGGCTGTACGGGCTGGAGCGGGAACGGGGCGCGGCCTCCGACCTCGAGCCGCTGCTGAGGCGCGCCCTCCTGCAGGACCCGCGCATCGACGAGTACCACACCATGCTGGGGGCCATCCTGGCGGAGCGTGGCCGGTTCGAGCGGGCCCTGGAATCGTTCCGGCGGGCGGCCGACCTCGACCCCGACAACCCCAGGTTCGCGTCGAACCTGGCCTCGGCCCTCGCCCGCCTGCGGAGGTGGGGTGAAGCGGCCTCCGCCTACGAGCGGGCCGCCTCCCTGGCGCCCTCCGCGGAGGTCTACCTGCGGCTCGGCTCGGTCTACCGACGTCTCGGCCGTCCCGGGCGGGCGCTCGAGGCGTTCGAGCGGGCGCGCGAGCTCGGCGACGCGGGGAGCGCGGCGTACCTCGGGATGGCCCTGGCGCGCAGCGAGATGGACCAGCTCGTCCCCGCGATCGAGGCGGCGCGCGAGGGGCTCGAGCGGCACCCGGGCGATCGCGCCCTGCGCTCGCTGTACGACGTTCTGATCAGGAGGAGACGTACTCCAGGATCTGCTCCTGCTGGCTCTGGCTCAGGTCGATGAAGCGGATGCCCGCCTCGTGGGAGCCTCCGGCGAGCTGACGCGCGCGGACCACGCGGCCCTTCACCTTGAGGGCGTTCGGGTTCTTGGGGAGGAAGAGCTCCAGGTCGAGCGTCGCGCCGGCAGGGATCTGCGAGTTGCTCTCCAGCAGGAGGCCGGTGGCGCTCAGGTTCCGGGCCTGCCCCACGACCTGGCGGCCGTCCACCTCCCCGGTGACGTTGAAGACGACGGTGATGCGGGTCGCCGCGCGCTGCCGGACGGTGAGGATCCGCGCGACGATGCCCAGAAGCTCGTCCGGCCTCTCCGGCTTCACCACGAACTCCGTGCAGCCCGCCTTCAGACACCGCTGCCGCGTCTCCTCCGTGCCGCTCGCGCTCATGATGATGATGGGTGTGGTCGCCAGGGCCGGGTCCTTTCGCAGCTCCACGCAGGCTGCCGCGCCGTCCATCTGGGGCATCTCCAGGTCGAGGAGGATCAGGTGCGGGCGGTGCTTCTTCGCCAGATCGACCGCCTTCTGCCCGCCATCGGCGGTGAGGACGTCGAAGCCGCCCCGCTTGAGATAGGTCCTCTCGATCTCGAGGAAAAACTTCAGGTCGTCGGCGACCAGCACCGTGATGTCAGGCATCTGGCCCTCCCACGCGCGAGGCCGGAAGGTATCATAGGCCGAGAAATCGCGTCAAACCGGTTGCGGCGCCGCTGCAGACGCTGATCTCGGCTCGCAGCACCGCTTCGAGGGAGGCTCTGCCCTCGAGGACGCCCCCCGCCCCGCCGTCGCCGAGGGCGGCGAGCGCCCTCTCGTAGACGGGGAGGGCCTCCTCCGGCCTGCCCTCGAGCTGCAGAGACGCGCCCAGCAGCGCCAGGAGCGCCGGGGGCGGACCTGGAGGCAAGGCTCCCCTGCCGTCCCGGGCGGAGCCCGCCCCTCCGTCATCGAGCAGCCCGACCAGGCGGGAGAGGGCGCCCCGGGCCCGCGCGCTCCGCCCGGCGCGCAACGCCGCGATCCCCTCCTCGATCAGCTCGATCGCGCGCCGTCCCGGCGCGGCCCCGCCGCCGGGCGTTGCGGCGGGCCCGGCGGCCCGCAGGAGCTCCGCGCGCATCCGCTCCACCCGGGACCGAGACTCCGCACTCAGGTCCTCCGTCTCGCCGGGATCGTCGCGCAGGTTGAACAGCAAGGGCGCCGGGCCGTCGACGTACTTCCAGCCGCGAAACCTCAGCGACACCAGGCGCGGCCCCCCGAGGAAGACCTCCTGAAAGGTGGTCTCCGACACCGCTGGGAGGGGCGGCAGAGCGCCCTGCGGGTCGAGGAGGGGCACCAGGCTCTCCCCCGCCCGCGGGGCGTCGTCCTCGATCCGCAGCAGATCGAGGAGGGTCGGCGCCAGGTCGACGAGCCGCACCTGCTCGGGGATCGAGCGGTCCCTGACCCGACCGTCCGGGAGGCGCAGCAGGAGCGGCACGCGGACGGTGGTGTCGTACAGGTGCGCCCCGCTCCCCCCCTCCCCGTGGTCGCCGAGACCGAGGCCGTGCGAAGCGGCGACCGCGACGATGGTCTGGTCCATGACGCCAAGGGAGGCCAGACGGTCGAGGAGCCTCCCCAGCCCGGCATCGGCCTCCGCCACCGCGGCGTCGTACCGGCGGCGGCGCTCTCCTTCCGGCGCGGCCTGGTGGGAGAGCGGATCCGACAGCTGCGCCCAGAGGAAGAAGCGGTGTCGGAAGTGATCGTCCACCCAGGCGCGCGCCGCGTCCACGACCTCGGAGGCCTCCCGCCCGGCCAGGGCCCGCGAGGTGGCCGGCAGTCCTTCGCCCTGCGGGGCGTCGTAGGTCTCGAACCCCTGCGCCAGCCCGGACCACGGCCCCAGCGCCCCGGACCCGAGGAACGCCGCAGTCCGCAGGCCCGCGTCGCGCAGCGTCTCGGCCAGCGTGGTGCGGCTCTCGGGAAGCGCCCCCAGAAGCGGCCGGACGATCCCCGCGGCGGCGGGACCCAGCCCGGTCATCAGCGCCGCGTGTGCCGGGAGGGACGCGGGAAACGGAGTGACCGCCTGCTCGAACCGGAAGCCCTGTCGCGCCAGGGAGTCGATCTTCGGCGTCGGGGAGGGACCCGCAGCGCCGTAGACCCCCACGCGGTCGAGCCGCAGCCCGTCGATGGTGATCAGGACCAGATTGGCGCGCTGCGGGATCCTGCGGCGCAGGAGCTTGAGGGAGGAGCCGCCGGAAGCGGCGCCACCGGGAGGGGTCAGCCGGTAGCCGAGCACGAAGAGCAGGGCCGTCAGGAAGAGGAGCGCCGCGAGGCCCGCGGCCTGCGGGATCCCGAAGCGGCGCGCGGAGTCTCTCATCGGTCCTGGAAATCCTCCAGCAACAGGAAGTCGATGGCCTCCCCTGCCGTCAAGCGGGCGGACCCCGGCGGGACGATCGCCATCGCGTTGCCGCGCGCGCAGGAGACGAAGTCGGCCGACCCGCTGGTCGGCAGGACCCGGACCGCATAGCCGGACCCCGTCCACCACGCTCTGGCCTGGCAGTAGACGGTCCTGCCCGGGCGCCGGCTCACCGGCGTCGTGAGGACCCCGCGCCGCAACGTCGCCTCCGGCTCGAGAAACCCCATCATCCTGCGCAGCGCGGGGCGGGCGAACAGGTTGAAGATCACGTAGGCGGAGACCGGGTTGCCGGGGCAGCCGAAGATGAGCGTCGATCCCCGCCGGCCGAAGGTGAACGGACGCCCCGGCTTGATGGCCACCTTCTCGAACAGGATCTCCGCGCCGAGCGAGCGCAGCACGGCACGGACCAGGTCGTAGGTCCCCACCGAGACGCCGCCGCTGAGCACCAGCACGTCGGAGGTCAAGGCGCGCCCGATCGCCTCACGGAGGCCGGCCTCGTCGTCGGGCGCGATCCCGAGATCGGCCGTGTCGCAGCCGATCCGGGCGGCCAGCGCCTCCAGCATCGGCCCGTTGCTGTTCCGGATCCGGCCGGGCGCCGGGGCCTCGCCCGGGTCCACCAGCTCGTCACCGGTCGCGAGCAGCGTCAGGCGCGGCCGCCCGCCGACACGGATCCGCGTGGCCCCGCACGAGGCCAGCACCGCGATCTCCGCCGGCCCGATGAGCTCGCCCGGCGCCAGGAGCGCCTCGCCCGCACGCACGTCCTCGCCGCGATGGGCGACGTTGTCCCCCTTCGCGAGGCGGCCCCGCGCGATCACCGCGCCCGCCTCTCCGACGGGCGCCTCGGTCTGCTCGACCATCAGCACCGAGTCGGCCCCCGGCGGCATCGGGGCCCCGGTCATGATGCGCGAGGCGGTCCCGGGCCCGACCGGCTCGAGGCGGCGCGGGTCGCTGCCGGCGGGGATCTCCTGGATCACCCTGAGACGCCGCGGAGGGGCATCGAGATCCTCGGCCCTGACGGCGTAGCCGTCCATCATCGCCTTCTCGAACGGGGGGTAATCGTGCGGCGCCCGCACCTCCTCCTGGAGGACCCGGCCGGCGGCGGCCCGGTAAGGGACCACCTCGAACGGCAGCAGGGGGGTCGCCTGCAGGACCCGTCGCAGCGCTTCCTCGACGGGCAGGGGTCGCGGCATGTCCCGGAGTATAACCGAGCGGCGGGCGTCCCGCCTCAGCCGGGCGGGCCGACCGCACGGGCGATCAGGACCCGGTCGATCCCCGCCAGGTCGGGCCGGATCTCGACGACCTCGAGACCGGGCGCCGCGTGGTAGAGCGCCCGCGCGGTCTCCGCCTGCCCCTGGCCGATCTCGACGATCAGATGGCCGCCGCGCCGGAGGAACGCGCCGCTTCCGCGCGCCAGCCGGGCGTGCACACCGAGCGGATCGGCGCCGGCGCTCAGGGCCGGTCGCGGCTCGTGGTCACGCACCTCGGGCGGGAGCCCGACGAGCTCCGCGGCGCCGACGTAGGGCGGATTGCTCAGGATGAAGTCGGAGTGCCCTTCCAGGCCGCGGCCCCGGAAGGGCTCGAACAGATCGCCCCTGTAGAACGCCACCCGGCCGGCGACGCCGTTGGTGGCGGCGTTGAGCCGCGCCACCCTCAGCGCTTCCTCCGAGATGTCGGCGGCGTGCACCAGCGCCCCCGGGATCTCCCGGGCCACGGCCACCGCCAGGCAGCCGGACCCCGTCCCGATGTCGAGGATCCGCGGGTCGTCGCGCCGGTTGAGGCGCACCACGGCCTCGACGAGCAGCTCCGACTCCGGACGCGGAATGAGGACGGCGGGCGTGACCCTGAAGGGGAGCGACCAGAACTCCTGCACCCCGGTGATGTACTGCAGCGGCTCGCGCGCGGCGCGCCGCGCCACCAGGTCGCGGTACCGCGCCGCGTCCTCGACGCGCACGGTCGCGTCCGGGTGGGCGTGCAGGTGCCCCCTCTCCACGCGGAGCGCGTGCGCGAGCAGCGTCTCGGCGTCCAGGGATGCGGTGGGGATCCCGGCCTCATGCAGGGCACGGGCTCCCTCGCGGGTGAGCGCTCGGATGGTGGCGGGGTTCAGACCTCGACCTCTTCCTGCAGCCTGTCGGCCTGGTGTTGCGCGATGATCGGCTCGATGAGCGCGTCCAGCTCGCCGTCGAGGATCGACGACAGGCGATGGAGCGTCAGGTTCACGCGGTGGTCGGTCACCCGGTTCTGCGGGAAGTTGTAGGTGCGGATCTTCTCGGAGCGCTCCCCCGTGCCGACCTGGCTGCGCCGGTCCCGGGCGATGGCGTCACGCTGCTTCTGCGTCTCGAGATCGAGCAGGCGTGAACGCAGGACCTTCATCGCCCGCGCCTTGTTCTTGTGCTGCGAGCGTTCGTCCTGGCACTGCACCACCAGGCCGGTGGGGAGATGGGTGATGCGAATCGCCGAATAGGTGGTGTTGACGCCCTGACCGCCGGGCCCCGTGGCGCAGAACGTGTCGACGCGCAGGTCCTTCTCGCTCACGGCGATCTGGACGTCGTCCGCTTCGGGCAGGACCGCCACGGTGGCGGTGGAGGTGTGGATGCGTCCCGACGCCTCCGTCTCCGGCACGCGCTGGACGCGGTGCACCCCGCTCTCGTGCTTGAGGCGGCTGTAGACGCTGCGGCCGCTGACCAAGGCCACGACTTCCTTGAGGCCCCCGAGCGCGGCGCTGCTCGTGTTGAGGACCTCGACCTGCCAGCCCTGGCGCTCCGCGTAGCGGCTGTACATGCGGAACAGGTCGGACGCGAACAGGGACGCCTCCTCCCCGCCCGTCCCGGCGCGGATCTCCAGGATCACGTTCTTCTCGTCGCTCGGGTCCCGGGGCAGGAGGAGGGCGCGCAGCTCCGCCGTCAGCCGCCCGCGACGGTCCTGCAGGGACTCCAGCTCCTCGCGGGCCATGGCGCGCATCTCCTCGTCCTTCAGCAGAGCCTCGGCGTCGCGGATCTGCCGGCGGACGGCCTTGTACTCGCGGTACTTGAGGACGACCTTTTCCAGCTCCGCGTAGCTCTTGGCGACCTGCCGGTAACGGTCCTGGTCCGCGACCAGCGCCGGGTCGCCCATCTGCCTGGCCAGCTGCTCGAACTTCTCCTCGATGCTGTCGAGCCGGTCGATGAACTCCAACGGACTGGTCTCCTGCGTCACTGCACGGAAATGTAACACCGGGAGCGGCAGGATTCCAGACGTTTCGCGGCGAGGGATGGGCTGCGTCCGCCGCGGCCGGCTCAGGTGGAGGAGGTCGGCGCGGAGCCCCCGGGCGGGGCCCCGGTCGGCCCGGAGCCCCCGGGCGGGGTCCCGGTCGCCCCGGAACCGTCCGGGTCCGTCGCGCCGTCGGCCGCGGCCCGTGCGGCGGCCTTCCGCGACCGGGCGTAGCGCCGCTCGAACCGCTCGACGCGGCCCGCCGAGTCGACCAGCTTCTGCTTGCCGGTGAAGAAGGGATGGCACTTGCTGCAGATCTCGAGCCGCAGATCGGAGCGGGTCGATCGTGTGAGGAAGGTCTCCCCGCACGCGCAGGTCACGGTGACGACGCGATACTCCGGGTGAATCCCGTTCTTCATGCGGTGCCGCTCTCCGGGGACCGTGGTCCCGCCGGCGGTGCCGGCCTGAACAAGAGGGCCTGATTATAGCCGCCGCCCGCCGGCGCGTAAAGGTGCCCGCGCCCGGCGCGGGGGACCACCCCCAAGGCCCCAGGCGGGGCCGCGGGGGGCGCTATCCCATGGCGCTCATGGAGTCGAGGAACTCCTCGTTGTTCCTCGTCTTCTGCATCCGCTCGATCAGCAGCTCCATCGCCTCCGAGGGAGACAGGGAGTTGAGGACCTTGCGCAGGACCCAGGAGCGGTCCAGCTCCTTCTTCGCGAGCAGGAGCTCCTCCTTGCGCGTGCCGGAGCGGGTGATCTCGATGGACGGGAAGATCCGCCGGTCCGCCAGCTTGCGGTCCAGGTGGATCTCCATGTTGCCGGTCCCCTTGAACTCCTCGAAGATGACATCGTCCATGCGGCTCCCGGTCTCGATGAGGGCCGTGGCGATGATGGTCAGCGAGCCGCCCTCCTCCACGTTGCGCGCCGCGCCGAAGAAGCGCTTCGGACGCTGCAGCGCGTTGGCGTCGACGCCGCCCGAAAGCACCTTCCCGGAGGGCGGGACGATCGTGTTGTAGGCCCGTGCCAGGCGCGTGATCGAGTCGAGCAGGATCACCACGTCCTTCTTGTGCTCCACCAGCCGCTTCGCCTTCTCGATGACCATCTCGGCCACCTGGACGTGGCGCGTGGCCGGCTCGTCGAAGGTGGACGAGATGACCTCGCCGTTCACCGAACGCTGCATATCGGTCACTTCCTCGGGCCGCTCGTCGATGAGCAGCACGATGAGGATCACCTCGGGATGGTTCTGGGTGACGCTGTTGGCGATCGCCTGCAGCAGCATCGTCTTGCCGGTGCGCGGGGCGGCGACGATCAGTCCCCTCTGTCCCTTGCCGATCGGGCACAGGATGTCGAGCACCCGGGAGGACACGTTCTCCCGGCCGGTCTCCAGCTTCATCCGCTCGTTGGGATACAGGGGGGTCAGGTTATCGAAGAAGATCTTGTTGCGCGCCTGGTCCGGGTGCTCGAAGTTCACCGCCTCGACCTTGATGAGCGCGAAGTACCGCTCGCCCTCCTTCGGCGGACGCACCTGACCGGAGATCGTGTCGCCGGTGTGCAGGTCGAACTTGCGGATCTGCGAGGGCGAGACGTAGATGTCGTCGGGGCCGGGAAGGTAGTTGTACTCCGGTGCCCGCAGGAACCCGAACCCGTCCGGGAGCGTCTCCAGCACCCCCTCCGCGAAGATCAGCCCGCTCTTCTCCGTCTGGGCCCGCAGGATCTCGAAGATCAGCTCCTGCTTGCGGAGCGCGGTGGCGTTGGGGACGTCGAGCGCCTTGCCGATGCCGGTGAGCTCGGAGATCGACTTCTCCTTCAGGATCCGGATGTCGAGCTTCTCGCCGGTCAGATTGGCGCGCGGGACTTCATGGCGGTTGACCTCGGCCTCGCCTCCGGGGGCGGGAACGGCCGCCGTCGCGACGCTTCCGGCCCGCGTCTCGGGGTTCGGCCGACGCTGCGGTCGGGAGCCCTGGTCGCGTGCGCCGTGGCGTGGGGGTCGGGGCTCCCGGGACGGTCTGACGTCTCGTTCAACTTTCTCTCCGTTCACGGTCGTCTTTCTCTCCTTTGTGGTGAACTGTCTGTGGGTACGATTCATCGCTAGGCTTCGGCGGCGCCGGACGGGCTCCGGCCGGCACGCGGCTCACGATCGCGAGGCCCGTCGCCGGCGGGCGGCGGGGCGGCTCTGCGCACGGCTCGCGCCGATCGGTACGCGGCGTCGATCTCGCGCCAGAGCGCGGGGATGCCGTCCCCGCTGGTCGCCGAGACGGCCAGCGAGCGCTCCTCCGGCGCCAGGCCGAACCGGCGGGCGCTGCGATCCAGGGCGCGGGACCGGTCGTTCCGCGACAGCTTGTCCGCCTTGGTGAGGACGACCAGGCGCGGCACCCGCCGCGCTCGGAGCCAGTCGAGCAGCTCCGCGTCCTGGTCCGTCGGCTCACGGCGCGCGTCGACGATCTGCACCGCCAGGTGGGGCCGGCCCGGGCGCTCCAGATACGACTCCACCAGCCGCCTCCACTCGCGGCGAACGCGGATGGGAACGCGCGCGTACCCGTACCCCGGCAGATCGACGAAATACAGGCGGTCGCTGACCCGGAAGAAGTGGATCGCCCGCGTCCGCCCGGGCGTCTTGCTCGTCCTCGCCAGCCCCCGGACCCCCAGGAGGCGATTGATCAGGCTCGACTTGCCGACGTTGGATCGTCCCATGAAGGCGATCTCCGGGAGGCCGTCGCGCGGGAAGTCCTCCGCGCGCATCGCGCCCACGTGAAACTCGCACCTGGTCACGTTCATGGATCCAAATGCCAGCGGGAAGCCGCTCGCCGGCGCCGGTCACGACCCCGCGCCTGGCGCTGGCGCGGCGCGGGTTGCTCCGGAAGACCCGGGGAAGTCCGCGGGGTCGACCCGCGTGTCCTGGTTCAGGGCTCCAGTGCGCTCTCTCAGGGTCTGGAAAGGAACGGGCGATATCGAACCGCTAATGGGTTACCGAGCCAGGGAATCGCTTATCGAGATCCTTATCGTAGTCCTTGTCGACCTTCGGCGGGGCCTCGCGCTCGAGCGCGATCTGCAGCACCTCGTCCATCGTGTCCACCAGACGGAACTCCAGGAGCTTCTGGATGTCCTCGGGGATGTCCGCGAGATCCTTCTCGTTGTCCCGCGGCAGGATGATGGTGCGGATCCCAAGTCGATGCGCTGCCAGCACCTTCTCCTTCACTCCTCCGATCGCCAGCACCTTGCCGCGCAGCGTGATCTCGCCGGTCATCGCCACGTCGCCCCGGATCGGCGTCCTGGTCAGGAGCGACGCCAGCGCCGTGCCCATGGTGATCCCGGCGGACGGCCCGTCCTTCGGGATGGCGCCCTCGGGAACGTGGATGTGAAGGTCGTATTTCCTGTGGAAGTCCTCCTCGATGCCCAGGACCTGGCAGCGCGACCGGATGTAGGAGAGCGCGGCCTGGGCCGACTCCTGCATGACGTCGCCCAGCTTGCCGGTCAGCGTGAGCTTGCCGCGGCCCTTCATCATCGTCGCCTCGGTCATCAGGATCTCCCCGCCGACCTCGGTCCAGGCCAGGCCGGTCGCCACCCCGATCTCGTTCTTCTTGTCGCTCGTGGGCGGTCGATAGCGCGGCACCCCGAGGAAGTCCGACAGGTGCTCGGACTTGACCGTGAAGGTGAACTGCGGCCCCTCCTTCACGACGCGGCGGGCCAGCTTGCGGCAGACGGAGGCGATCTCGCGCTCCAGATTGCGCACCCCCGCCTCGCGCGTGTACTTCTCGATGATGTCGCGGATGGCGTCCTCCTCGAACACGATCCCCTTCTTCTCGAGACCGTGGTTCACCAGCTGCTTGGGGACCAGGAAGCGCTCGGCGATCTTGAGCTTCTCGAACAGCGTGTAGCCCGCCAAGCGGAGGACCTCCATCCGATCCTTGAGGGCGGCCGGGATCGGGTGCAGGACGTTCGCGGTGCAGATGAACATCACCTGCGACAGGTCGAACTCGGTATCGAGGTAGTGGTCGAGGAAGGTGGAGTTCTGCTCGGAGTCGAGGACCTCCAGGAGCGCGGACGACGGGTCGCCCCGGAAGTCCATGCTCATCTTGTCCACCTCATCGAGCAGGAACACCGGGTTCTTGGTCCCCGCCTTCTTCATCATCTGGATGATCTGTCCCGGGAACGCTCCGATGTAGGTCCGCCGGTGGCCGCGGATCTCCGCCTCGTCGCGCACGCCCCCGAGCGACACGCGCACGAACCGCCGGCCGGTGGCGCGCGCGATCGAGCGGGCCAGCGAGGTCTTGCCGACCCCCGGAGGGCCGAGGAAGCACAGGATCGAGCCCTTCATGTTCTGCTTCTTGACCAGGCGCCGCACGGCCAGGAACTCGAGGATCCGCTCTTTGACCCTGTCGAGGCCGTGGTGATCCTCGTTGAGCACGCGCTCCGCGAAGTCGAGGTCGCGGATCTCCTTGGAGCGCCTGTGCCAGGGCACGGAGATCAGCCAGTCGAGGTAGTTGCGCGACACCGTGGCCTCGGCCGAGACCGGCGGCATCACCTCGAGCCGCTTGAGCTCCTGCATGGCCTTCTCCTTGGCCTCCTTGGGCATCTTCGCGGTCCTGATCTTCTCTTTCAGCTCCTCGATCTCGTTGAGCTTCTCGTCCTTGCGCCCCAGCTCGTGCTGGATCGCCTTCATCTTCTCGTTGAGGTAGTACTCCTTCTGCGCCTTCTCCATCTGCTTCTTGACCCGCTGATGGATCCGGCGGTCGACGCGCAGCTTCTCGATCTCGCCCTCGAGCAGGTTGGCCAGGATCGACAGCCTCTCCGCCGGGTTGAATGTCTCCAGGAGCCCCTGCTTCTCCTCGACCCCGACCTGCACGTGGGCCGCGATGGTGTCGGTCAGGCGCCCGGGCTCGGACACTCGGATCGTCGAGATCATCGTCTCGTAGGGCAGGTTGGGCGACAGCTTGACGTACTTCTCGAACAGCGACACCACCTTGCCCATCTCGGTCTCGATCTCGGTCGTCAGGTCCACCTTGGCGTCCACGGGCTCCAGCACGGCCATCAGAGCGCCGTCGTCCTCACCGACCTCGAGGATCTTGCCACGCAGCGCGCCCTCCACCAGCAGCTTGATGTTGCCGTTGGGGAGCTTGAGGCTCTGAACGATGTTGGCGATCGTGCCGATGTAATTGATCTCGTCCGGCTTCGGATCGTCGATCTTGGCGTCCCTCTGCGTCGCCAGGAAGATCCTCTTATCGCTGGCCAGGGCCCTCTCGACCGCCAGCAGGGAAGCACGGCGGCCGACGACGAACGGGATCATCGTGTAGGGGAAGACCACCACGTCCCGAAGCGGGACGAGGGGCAGGCGCTCGATCTTCTGGCCGCGAGCGGCGAACGTGTTGTACACGGCTCAGCCCGCCTTCTCCATCAGGATGATGGGCGTCACCTTGTTCTCGACGACCTCCCGGGTGATGACGCACTCGGTGATGTCGGTGCGCGACGGCAGCTGATACATGAGGTCCAGCATCAGGTCCTCGAGGATGAGGCGCAGGCCCCGCGCCCCGATCTTGCGGGCCAGCGTCTGCTCGGCGATCGCCTCGAGCGCGTCCCGCGTGAAGGTGAGCGAGACGTTCTCGTACTCGAAGATCCTCTGGTACTGCTTGACGAGGGCGTTGCGCGGCTGGGTGAGGATCTTGACCAAAGCGCCCCTGTCCAGCTCACCGAGGACGCCGACGACCGGAAGCCGCCCCACGAACTCGGGGATGAGGCCGTACTTGATGAGGTCGGACGGCTGCACCTGCTCCAGGATCTCCTGCAGGTTCTTCTCCGACTTCTTGCGCACGTCGGCCTTGAACCCCATCGCCTTCTTGCCGATGCGCTGCTCGATGATGCCGTCGAGGCCCACGAACGCGCCGCCGCAGATGAACATGATGTTGGTCGTGTCCATCGGGATGAAGTCCTGGTGCGGGTGCTTGCGGCCGCCCTGCGGCGGCACGTTGGCGACGGTCCCCTCGAGGATCTTGAGGAGCGCCTGCTGCACGCCCTCCCCGGACACGTCCCGGGTGATCGACGGCGAGTCGCTCTTGCGGCTGATCTTGTCCACCTCATCGATGTAGATGATGCCGCGCTTGGCCTTCTCGAGGTCATTCCCCGCCGCTTGCAGCAGCCGCAGCAGGATATTCTCGACGTCCTCGCCCACGTAGCCGGCCTCGGTGAGCGTGGTCGCGTCCACGATCGCGAACGGCACGCTCAGGAGCTTCGCCAGGGTCTGCGCCAGCAGCGTCTTGCCGGTTCCGGTCGGGCCGATCAGGAGGATGTTGCTCTTCTGCACCTCGACCTCGGACCGGCGCTTGGAGAGCTCGTTCCGCTTGTAGTGGTTGTAGACGGCCACCGCCAGCTTCTTCTTGGCCTTGTCCTGGCCGATCACGTACTCGTCCAGGAAATCCCGGATCTCCATGGGCTTCGGCAGCTTGATCTTGGCCTTGGGCTCGTCCGGCTCCCGCTCCTCGGCGATGATGTCCAGGCAGATGTCGACGCACTCGTCACAGATGTATACGGTGGGGCCCGCGATCAGCTTCTTGACGTCCCGCTGATCCTTATTGCAGAAGCTGCATCGAAGTGACTCGCCGTCGCCTCTCTTGCCGGCCATCATCGATCTCCTGGCACTCTTTATTGAAGTTTATTCTGCCGAGGGGCGGGTGATCAATCGCGCCGCGAGATGACCTGGTCGATGATCCCGTACTCCTTGGCGGCCGAGGCGGTCATGATGAAATCCCGGTCGGTGTCGCGTTGGATCTGATCCAGCGATTGCCCCGAGTGCTTCCGGAGAACTTCGTTCAGCATCGCACGAATCCGGAGGATCTCCTTCGCATGGATGTCGACGTCCGACGCCTGGCCGGAGAAATCGCCCATGGGCTGATGCAGGATGATCCGCGAATTCGGCAGGGCGAATCGCTTCTTGGGGGTCCCGGCGGCGAGCAGGACCGCCGCCATGCTGGCGGCCTGCCCGATGCAGATCGTCGAGACGTCCGGACGAATGAACTGCATCGTGTCGTAAATGGCGAGGCCTGCCGTCACCGAGCCTCCGGGGCTGTTGATGTAGACCGAGATGTCCTTCTCGGGATCCTCGGCCTCCAGGTAAAGCATCTGGGCGATCACCAAGTTGCTGAGGTTGTCGTCGATCGCGGTGCCGATGAAGACGATGTTGTCTCGGAGGAGCCTGGAGTAGATGTCGTATGCTCGCTCCCCCCGGTTGGTCTGCTCGACCACCATCGGTACGAGTGGCATGACGGCTTATGTCTCCTCGCGCGTAATAGTAGCACCATCGAGCAGAAAGTCAAGCGACTTTTCCCTGACGATCCACCGTCTAAGTCCCTCCAGACGGGCGTTTTCGGTGAACCGCTCCTTCACGGCGGCGAGGGTCGCGCCGCGCCGTCTCGCCTCGTCCCGCATCCAGCGCGCCACGTCTTCCTCGCCCGCCCGAATGTCCTCCTGCGCGGCGATCGCCTCGAGGATCAGCATCGCCCGCACCGAGTCCACGGCCGCCGGCCGGAACCTCTCCCGCTCCTCGCGCCAATCGACCGGCGCGCGCGTCGGATCGACGCCCCGCGCCACCATCTCCCTCACGATCGCCTCCAGCCGTCCCTCCACCTGGACGTCCACGAGCGATTCCGGGACCTCGATGGGGTGCCTGCGGATCAGATCGGCCAGGATCCTGTCCTTCGCCTCCGCGCGCTCGGCCTCCTCGGCCTGACGCCGCAGCTCGGACTCGACGTGCGCGCGCAGCTCGTCGAGGTCCCTGAAATTGCCGATCTCCCTCGCGAGCCCGTCGTCGAGCGGCGGGATCACTTTCTTCTTGATCTCCTTGATGGCGATCGTGTAGGCGACGGTGCGGCCCCGGAGCGATTCCGCGTTGTAGTCGTCCGGGTAGGCGGTCTCGAACGAGCGCGATTCCCCGGGCGACATCCCGAGGATGGCGGCGTTGAAGTCGGGGTGGTTCTCCTCCGAGCCGGCCTCCAGGAACAGCGGCTCGCCGTCCAGGTCCTCGCCGGCCCCCTTGAGGAAGCGGCAGGAGAGCGCGCCGACGACGTAGTCCCCCTTCTGGACCGGCCGGGCGGTCACGGCCTCCAGCCGCGCGGCCCGTTCGGCCAGACTGGAGAGCGAGGAGCGGATCATCTCATCGGTGACCCTGCGCCTCCGCACCGTCACCGAGGGGCTCCGGTAGTCCGTCACCGAGACGGCGGGGCGGACCTCGAAGGTCGCCCTGAAGATCAGGGGGCTTCCCTCCTCGTAGCTGATATCGTCGAGGACCGGCGCCCGCACCGGCTCGAGCCTCCTCTCCTCGAGCGCCCGGGACGCGTACTCCCGGGCCATGCGGTCGATGACCTCGTCCCGGATCTCCTTGCCGAACCTCCGCCGCACGATCTCCACGGGGATCCTCCCGGGGCGGAATCCGGGAATGCGGACGCGCCGCGACCAGGCGCGCAGGGCGCGCTCCATCTCTTCGGAGACGACGCTGCCCGGGATCTCGACCTCGAGACCCCGCTTGCAGGCGTCGAGCTCGTTGACGACCACCTTCATTCCGACACCTCGTCGCGTCCGTGGCCGTTCGGAAGCCCCCGCCTTCGGCACTCCGCTGTCTCGGACACCCTCATTGGTGGTGGGATTCGACCCGGCAGGGAGTCGATGCCGCGGCTCGGGGCGCGACGGTCGTCGCAGGGAGGGCATCATAGCAGCAGGCCGGGGCCCTTGCAAGGGAGGCGGGGGGCCCGCGGACCCCGGCTCCGGAGCGCGGAATCTCACGCCGGAACTGAGACTCTCAGCGTGAGACTCCCGGGAGAGCCGCGACACGCGGCCGCCTCGGGAAGCCCGCCCGGTGCCGAGTCTCAGCCGCGCCCGAGCCTATCCCGACACCGCCGTGCGGCCGAGGGCCGCACCGATCCCGCCGAAGCGCCCCACGGGTCGGCGCTTCCGGCCCGCGGCGGATCGGGAGCCGGGTCGGGGCACGGATATTGCAATTTTTCCGGCGTCCATGGATGATGGCCGCTCATCCACTCACGGGCGCCATGGGCGGGGCTACTTGAAGAAGCTGTTGCTGTCCGACGACATCGGGCGCGCCCTCGACCGCGCCGACTGCTTCCTGCACCGGACGGCGTTCGACCTGATCGTGGGCCGCTCCGGGGAGGAGATCCTGGACCTGATCCTCCGCGAGCGTCCCTGCGCGGCGATGTTCAACTACTACCTGGCCGGACTCAAGGGGGACGAGGTCTGTCGGCGGATCAGACGATCGGGCCTCGGGCGCGGCGCGCTGCCGGTCCTCATCGTCGGCCCCCCCGAACCCGCGGACATCCCGCTGCGATGCCGGCAGGCGGAGTGTGACGAGTACATCGAGTCGCCGGCCGATCCGGACGTGCTGCTCCACTCGCTGGCGGGAGCGCTCGGCATCCAGTTCCGTCGACACGTCCGCGTGCCGGCCGTCATCTCGATCAGCTTCGGCCGGATCGTCAGCGAGTTCCTCGGGTACACGAGGGACATCAGCGAGGGCGGAATGCTGGTGGAGACCAGCGTCGACGTCCACAGCGGCAAGCGCCTGTACCTGCGCATCTTCCTGGGCGAGAAGGAGCGCCCGATCGTCGCCCGCGCCACCGTGCTCCGGGTGCACAGGCCGCACGGGGCCGAGCACAACTATCTCGGCCTGCAGTTCCAGAAGATGGATACGGGCTCCGCCACCCGTCTCAAGGAGTTCATCCGGGCCAGGGCGCAGCACTGAGGCCGCCCCGCCGGGCGGGCCGCGGCGCCCCGCTATTCCGGCGGCGAAGAGGCGGCGCGCCCGCGGGCGGGCGCGCCGCCTGTGACCTCCGTCGAGCGACGGCGGCGGCCGCCGCTGCCTTCCGTGTCGCCGCCTCTGCGCCCCGCGCTCCCTACTTCTTCGCGAACACGCTGAGGGAGACCTGGGCCGGCAGCGGGGACCGGTTCACGACCTCGAGCGTCAGCACCGGGCCGAATACCGGCATCCTGGTGGCGCTGCGGGCGCTGCCTCTCCCCCCGAAGCTGAGGTCCAGCCGGTTGGGGACCGGCACGGAGGGCGGACCGAAGATGGTCGCCACCTCGATGCGGCCGTCGTTCGGCCCTGACTCGGCGGCCGCGAGGATGCTGAGCCGGCTGAACGATCTCAAGTCGACCGTCCGCCGGACGCTCTCGCCGGGCGCCAGGGTGACGCCGGCGAGAAGCGGCGCGAAATGAGTGTTGCCGACGATCACGACCGGGGTCGGCTCGTGCGCGCCGACCGGCGGCCCGGCGGCCGCGGATGACGCGAGCGCCGCGGGCAGGGCCAGTATCGCCAGGAGCAACGGGACTGCCTTTCTCATGTGTGGCCTCCTCTCGTGAGTTCAGGGTCGAATCGTCCAGCGCCCCTTAAAGACCGAACTCCGGGCTCCGGGGTTTAGCCCGGGGAGAATCTCCCGCCGCCCGCGGGGAGCCGAGGTCCGGCGCTCCTGGAGCAGGCCCTGCGCCTGCGATCTCCCGCCGCTCGCGGGGAGCCGAGGCCGAAATTCCCGGCTCCACGGCCGGCCGCCGGCACCCGGGCACCCGTTTGACAGGAGGCGTCGCCGCCGGTATGGTTCGGCCGGCTGCTCCTTCGCAGGAGGTTCGGCCGTGGGACGCATCCGCCGCCTGGCACCCGATGCGGTCGGCCCGGATATCCGTGGGCTCTTCAGGAGATTCCTGCAGGAGCGCGGCAACATCCCGAACATGTTCCGCGCCGTCGCTCACCGTCCCGAGATCCTGACGACGATGCTGGCCCACTTCCGGGCGGTTCTCGGGCCGGGGACCGTGCCGATCCCGCTGAAGGAGATGCTCGCCGTCCGGGTCTCGCGCCTGAACGACTGTCACTACTGACTGGCCTCCCACACTGCTTTGGCAAAGCAGGTCGGCGTGAGCGTCGAGGCGCTGGAAGGGCTCCGGGATCCGGATCGGCACCCGTTTCCCCCCGAACACCGGGCGGCGTTGGGATTCGCCGACGCCATGACCCGCGGTTCCGGGGAGGTGCCGGACGAGACCTTCGAGGAGCTGAGGCGTCACTTCAGCGAGCCCCAGATCGTCGAGATCGCCGCTGTCATCGGCATCTTCAACTACTTCAACCGCTTCAACAACGCCCTGCGGACGGACATCACTCTCGCCGACCCCGACCTCCTGGCGCGCCGGATTGAGGAGGCCGTCGCCTCGGCCGCCGGCGCGGGTGCCGCCTGCGAGAGGGCGGCGACGATCCTGGCCGCCGGAAGGCGTTACCCGCGGGTGGCCATCCACCGCCGCCGGGGGGAACGCTCCGAACGCCTGGCCCTCGCCGCCCCGCAGCCCGCCGGAACGACGCGATCGCGGTTGCGGGTCCCGATCGGAAGCGAGGGGAACCGGGCGGGGACCATCGAGGCCGCGTCCGACACCGAGGCGGGATTCGATGACGAGGATCGGGCCCTCCTCGAGCGGGTCGCGTCCCTGCTGGCGCCGCTTATCGCACCGGACCGCTGAGCCGGGCCCCGCGATCCCCTCCGGCCCCGCCGGAATCCCCCGGCCCCGCGGAGGACGGTGGCAGGCTCCGCACCGGTCGGGCGCGAGGGGTGGTGCGAAAGGAGGGATTCGAACCCTCACGGGTTGCCCCACCGGATCCTAAGTCCGGCGCGTCTGCCGGTTCCGCCACTTTCGCCCCCCTCCAGTTTCATCCACTCACGCCGCTCGACGCAACAGCTCCCGCGGGCCCGAGCGGCTCCGGACGGTTCCCCGAGACCGGCCGCGCCGGCGGGAGGGCCGCGCCGGCGCGCCGGGACGCGGCGGTGCAGGTCCGCTCCCGGGCGGGGGCCCGGCACACGAAAAAATTTCACGCCCTGCCCGCGCGAATTGCGCGGGGGCGAATCGATTGCGTGCCCCGAACCCGGAGCCGGCCTCCGGACGGCCGCGCGGCAGCGGGCACACCTCTTGCAAATACGCAGTCAGCGAGCGATTCGGGGTCCCCGGGCGCGAGGTGGGGACGGGAACCCCGGTCGCCGCAACGGGACGGGCTTGCGGGGGCCGCGGCGCGACATGCGTGCTCTCCCGGGCCCGGACACCGTCTCCGGCGAGCGCGCCGATCCCCTCTCAGGCGGCGGGCCGGAGCTTCACGGCCCCTCCGCGGCGTCGAGAACGGCGCGGAGGGGCCTCTTTTCGGGCCGGGAGCCCTCCGTCCCATCCGCTTCCGTCTCCCGCCGGCCGGCGGCTCGCGAGGTCATCCCCTCCGGAACGCCGCCGCCGAACCCCGATCGGCTTTTGGCACGCTTGCTGCTTGCGCATGGATCAAGAGGATCCCGTGATGAAAATCATGGTCGCCTACGACGGCTCCCCACCTTCCGAGGCGGCCGTGGGGGAGGTGCTGCGCCGTCCCTGGCCGGAAGGGTCCGAGGTGCGCCTGGTGACCGTGGTGGAGGCGGAGCAGCTCGTCGTCCCGCCCGCAGGGGTCGAAGTCTACGGGCCGCTGGCGGAGCGGATTCGGGTCACCCTGCGGGAGAACTCCTACCGGCGGATCCAGGCGGCCATGGAGAAGTTCAGGTCGCGCCCGGAGCTGCAGCCCAGCTACGAGCTGCGCGACGGGAGCGTGAAGCGGGCCCTGCTGCAAGCGATCCGGGAGTGGGGGGCCGACCTAGTCGTCCTCGGCTCCACGGGGACCAGCGCCATCGGGCGGATGCTGCTCGGGAGCGTCTGCCACGCTCTCCTGGCGCACGCCCCCTGCAACGTGGAGATCGTCAAAGTCGTCGAGCCGCACGGGACAAACCCGGCCCCCTCCGTATTAGACTAATGCCGCAGGCACAGACCGACCGGCCCGACCAGCGCCGCGGGGCAGTCCCGCGGCAGTGGCCGGTGGGCTCGCGCATGTCGACAAGCTGCGAATTCATCGGAGAGCTCGTCCGGCTGACCGCGTCGCCGGCCAGCAAGGAGGAGATCTGCAGCCAGGGGGTCTGCCTGACCGCGGAGGCGCTGGGCGCTCAGGGGGCTCTCCTGCTGGTGCGCGACGACCCGGACGCCGAGCCCGAGGTCGCCTCGAGCTGGGGGACGATTCCCGGCGCGGAGGCGCGGCAGGCGGCCCTCGCGGCGCTGCGATCGGGGGAGCCCGCGGTCGCACCCGGGGCCGGGAACAGGCGCCCCTCGCGCGTGGTCGCGCTCCTCCCCGGTCAGACGGGGGCGCTCGGGGCCCTCGTGCTGGAGCGCCCCGGGAGATGGAGCCGGCGCATGCAGGGCGCGCTGTCCACGGCGGCCCGTACCATCGCCGCCGCGCTGCAGGCGGAGAGGCGGTTCCAGGGAAGCCGGCGGCAGGGGGAGGCGTTGGCGAAGCGCAACGTCGAGCTGGAGACGCTGCGCGAGATCGGCCTGCGGCTCCAGCGGCTGGACAGCGAGGAGGAGATCCTGCAGGCCGCCCTGGACATCGTCCTCGAGCGGCTGGGGCTCGACGCCGGGTGGATCTTCTGGGGCGAGGCGAGCCGCGGGCGGCTGGAGCTGGCCGTCAGCCGCGGCATCTCGGACGAGTTCGTCCGGCGCGCCGGGGAGAGCGGCATCGGCAGGTGCCTGTGCCAGGACGTGTTCGCCACCGGCAGCTTCCGCGTGGCGCGCAACACCACCGACTGCCCCCGCATGCCGGAGTTGGTCCGCACGCCCGGCTCGAGCGCGCACGCCTGCATCCCGCTCAAGTTCGAGCGCGGGGTGTTCGGGGTGATGAACATCGCCAACCGCCCCGGCCAGCTGTTCACCCCTGAGGAGCTGCAGTTCCTCGAGACGGCCGGCCACCAGATCTGCCTGGCCATCGACAAGATCCGCACCACCCAGGCCGAGGCGCGCAAGAACGCCGAGGCGCAGGCGCTCGCGTCGCTGGCGCACGGCATCGGAGGGAGCCTCGATCTCGAGAAGGTCCTCGCCGCGGTGGGCGACTACGCCCGCGACCTGCTGACGGCCGACCGCTGCGCCATCTACCTCGGGGAGGACCCGTCCCGGCTCGAGTTCGCCTACCTCACCGGCCCGCCGATCGAGGGCCTCGAGACGGGCCGGATCGTCGACTTCGTCAGCCTGGGCTCGAGGGCGCTGGTCCAGACGCTGCGGCGGCAGCAGACCATGGTGATCCGCGACGTCACCGAGGACCCGCGGGTCAACGTCGATTTGGCCCTCCGGTGGCGGTCGATGTCGGCGATCATCGTCCCGCTGTCGGCGCGCGACCGGCCCCAGGGGCTCCTGGTGGCCGATAGGCACAGGCCGTCCGATTGGAGCCCCGGCGAGATCAGCCTGGCGGGGGCTCTGGGCGGGCAGGCCGCGGTGGCGATCGACAACGCACGCCTGTACCGTGAGGCGCAGGAGGCGTACATCCGGCTCCACAAGGCCCAGTACGACATGATGCAGTCCGAGAGGATGGCCGCCATCGGCACGCTGGCCTCCAGCCTGGCGCACGAGGTCCGCAACCCCCTGAACTCGATCAGCCTCCAGATGGTCCTGCTGTCCCGCCGGATGGCCAGGATCGAGAGACCGGCGCAGGCCGAGATCGCCGAGCTCGTCGAGACCATGCGTCGCGAGATCGACCGGCTCAACGACCTGGTCGGGGAGTTCCTGTCGCTGTCGTCGGTCGACCGCCTGTCGCGCCGGAACTGGGACCCGGAGGACGTGGCCCGGGAGGTGGTCATGCTGATGGCCCCGGTCGCCCGGGAGAAGGGGATCAGACTGACGCAGGAACTGGCGGGATGCCTCCCGCGGATCCCGCTCGACCACGAGAAGATCAAGCAGGTGCTGATCAACCTCGTGCGCAACGCCATCGAGGCGATGCCCAACGGCGGGCTGCTGACGGTCTCGAGCAGGCGATCGAACCGCTCGGTCGTCCTGGGCGTCGCGGACACCGGCGTGGGGATCCAGCCCGACCTGGACGTGTTCGACTTCTTCACGACGACCAAGAGCGGCGGCACCGGGCTGGGCCTGCCGATCGCGCGCCGCATCGTCGAGGCGCACGGCGGCAGCCTCACCTACGAGAGCCGGCCCGGGCGGGGCTCGACTTTCCTGGTGACGCTCGAGGTCCCGCAGGAGGCGGAGGCCGCGGAGGGAGGCGCCGGGAAGCCGAGATGAGCGAGCCCCGAGGACGGATCCTGATCGCCGACGACGAGGAGGCGGCCCGCCGGAGCCTGGCGCAGATCCTCAGGGAGGACGGCTACCAGGTCTGCCTGGCGTCGGACGGGGAGGACGCCCTGCGGCTCGTCGCGCAGGAGTCGCCCGATGTCCTGCTGACCGACCTGAAGATGCCGGTGATGGACGGGCACGAGCTGCTGACCCGGGTCCGCCAGGCCTACCCCGACGTCACGGTCGTCATCATGACCGCCCACGGGACGATCGCCAGCGCCGTGCGGGCGGTCCGGGACGGCGCCGAGGACTACCTCACCAAGCCGATCGACGTCGAGGACCTGGAGCTCCTGCTCGAGCGCATCCTGAGGCGCAACCGGCTGCTCGCCGAGACCCGCGTCCTCAGGGAGCGGGTCGACGACAAGTACCGCTTCGAGAACATCATCGGCCGCAGCCCCGAGATCATGGAGGTGTTCCGCCTGATCGAGCAGGTCGCCCCCAGCCAGGCCTCGATCCTCATCACCGGCGAGAGCGGCACCGGCAAGGAGCTCATCGCGCAGGCGATCCACCAGCGCAGCCCGCGGCGCGACGCGCCGTTCGTGAAGGTCTCCTGTGCGGCGCTGCCGGAGACCCTCCTCGAGAGCGAGCTGTTCGGGCACGAGCGCGGCTCCTTCACCGGGGCGCTGGCGCGGCGGGCCGGTCGCTTCGAGATCGCCGCCGGCGGCACGATCTTCCTCGACGAGATCGGCGACATCCCGGCCTCGATGCAGGTCAAGCTGCTGCGCTTCCTGCAGGAGCGCCAGTTCGAGCGGCTCGGCGGCAACCAGACGCTGACGGTCGACGTGCGCGTCATCACCGCGACCCACCGCGACCTGCCCGCGATGATCGGCGAGGGGAAGTTCCGCGACGATCTGTACTACCGCCTCAACGTCATCGAGATCCCGCTGCCGCCGCTCCGCAACCGGGCGCAGGACATCCCGCTGCTGGTCGATTACTTCATCCGCAGGTTCGCCGCCGCCAACGGCAAGGAGGTGACCCGGGTCACGGACGACACGCTGGCCGCGCTGATGGCCTACCGGTGGCCGGGCAACGTGCGCGAGCTGGAGCACGCCATCGAGCGGGCCGTCATCCTGTCGCGCGGCACGGAGATCGACCTGTCGCTCTTCCCGTCCCTGCCCAAGACCGAGCGGCCCGTCCAGAGGGTCGCGGGGCTGACGGTTCCGGGCGCCACGCTCGAGGAGATCGAGCGGGACGCGATCCTGAGGACGCTCGAGGCGGTCGGCGGCTCGACCAGCCGCGCCGCGGCGATCCTCAAGATCAGCGCGCGCACCATCCAGTACAAGCTGAAGCAGTACCGCGCCGACGGCGTGCTGACGGCCGACAGGCGGGAGGGCGGCGGCCGCGAGCCGGAGGCCCGGCAGTAGCGCTCAGCCCACGGTGGGCTCACCGAGCGCCGACAGCCTCACGGCCCGCAGGGGGTCGAGGATCAGCTGCCCACGGGACCGGGACCGTTCCATCGGAACCGAATCCCCAAGGAGGATCGCATTGTGAGGACGGGCTGGTTCAGCGATCGGGGAGTCGCCGCCATCCTGGCTTCTCTCGTTCTGAGCCTCTCCGCAGTATGTGAGGCGGCGCCGGGATCCGACAGACCGGAGGCCTCACCCGCGTTCGTGAAGCGAGGGAAACGTCTTTACGAGCGCCGGTGCGTCTTCTGCCACGGCTCCCGCGGCGAGGGAAACGGCCCCGTCTCCCGCGGGATCTTCCCCAAGCCGCGGAATTTCACTCGCGGGATCTTCAAGATACGCTCCACTCCATCGGGCTATCCGCCTGCAGATGAGGATCTCTTCGAGACGCTCCGGCGCGGTATGCCGGGCACCATGATGCCTTCGTTCTCGAACCTCAGCGACGAGCAGCTCTGGTCCCTCGTCTACTATGTGAAATCCTTCTTCACCGAACCCGGAGCCCAATCGCCGGAATCGTTTCCACTCCCCGAGGAGCGACCGCTCCCGACCGCGGAGAGCGTCTCGCGAGGCAGGGATCTGTTCCTTGAGGCGGAGTGCTGGGCGTGCCACGGCCTCTGGGGTCGTGGAGACGGGCCCTCCTCCGGGGACATGGTCGATGATTGGGGCTACCCGATACGCGTAGCGGATCTCAACAAGCCGAAGCTCCTCCGCGGCGGGCACTCGGCCCGGGAGCTGTATCGGACCATCGCAACCGGAGTGGGAGGCACGCCGATGCCCTCCTTCGGGGACAGCCTCAGTCCGGAGCAGATCTGGGACCTCGTCAACTACCTCCGGTCGCGGATGACGGAATAGGCCAGGGAGGACCGGGAGAATGACCCGAACCGGATCCGAAGGGCGCGCAGCCGTGATGACGGCCGCTCTCGTTCTTGCTGCCGCCTGGAGCGCGGAGGAGGCCCTCGCGGTCCCGAGCTTCGCCCGGAAGTACCGAGTGTCCTGCGCCACCTGTCACACCGTCTACCCCCAGCTGAACGCCTTCGGCCGCTTCTTCCGCGCCAAGGGCTACCGCATGCCAGGTCGGGATGAGCGCTTCGTCCGGGACCCTCAGCTGCCCCTGGGCGACCCGGCGGAAAATCAACTCTGGCCGCGGGCGATTGCTTCCTCGGACCTCCCGGGCTCATCAGTGGCGGCGTTCCTCGTGAACTCCCACCTGAACACCTTCCCGGACCGCGACGAGGAGGCGCAGGTTGAATTCGACGGTATCGACGAGATCGGCCTGATCCTGGGGGGCACCGTCGGGAGGGCATGGTCGTTCTTCGGCGACCTCGATCTGTTCGAGCAGGGCGAGCCGGGAGAGATCGGCCGGCTCTTCGTCCAATGGGACCATTCGCTGGGCATGAACGTGCGGGCCGGGCTCTTCGAGCCTCGCGCCGTGCCTTTCTCCAACCACCGGCGGCTGATCCGCACGACCACCTACCTCGCTGGAACCTTCCCGCTGGTGGCGGCCCAAAACTTCTTCGGCTTCAGCCCGTCGCAGAAGGGGGTCGAGCTCTTCGGCCGCTTCAGCGGGCTCGCGGGGAAAGGAGAATTCGAGTGGGCCGTTGGCGTCGTGAACGGCGAGCCGGGCGGGGCTCTGGAAGGGCTCGAGGAGGTCGAGTCCATCGAGACCCTCATCGCGAACCTCAAGACGGCATTCGCGGAGAGGGGCGAGTTCGACTTCAACGATCAGAAGGACGTCTACGCCAACCTCGACTACGAAGTCTGGCTCCGGGGGGCCTTTACGTTCGGGGGATACTTCTATCGGGGAACCACCGGGTTCCTCCTGGACCCGACGGATCCCGACACCTTCATCGAAGACGGAAACTCGTTCCGCCGGTGGGGGCTCCGCTTCCGGTGGGAGCAGGAGCGGGGCCTTTTCAACGTCCTCGCCTCCGCCTCGTTCGGCAACGACGAGCTTGCGCGGCCGACGCTCGACGACCTCGACACACGCATCTACATGACGGAGCTGCAATGGGCCCCGGTCCCGTGGTTCGTGCCGGCGTTGCGGGCCGAGGTCGTCGATCTGGACGAGGAGATCACGACGGCGGCGGAGCGGTTCGCGCGGTACTCGCTGGAGGTCATATTCCTGCCCGCCGCGAACCTCAAGCTTTCCCTGGGGGCAAGCCGATCCTCGCCGGACGCTCCCGACCTGCCCCCTTTCGAGGAACGTTATCGCGTGGGCGTCGTCATCGCCTTCTGATTGGCCGCGAGGGCTCCAGAGGCCGTGCCGCGCTCCCAGGTGGGTGGTCCCCCAGTCTGCGCGGGGACGTTGCGCCCGGGCGCCTCACGGAGGCCGGGGCCGGGGGAGAGCTCAGGGGCCGAGGGTCTCGAGGAAGCGCCGCGCCACCGCGGCCGCGTCCTGTCCCTGCCCGTCGACCGCGTAGTTCATCCGCCGCATCGCCTCCTCCGTGATCGCTCCCCCCAGCTCGCGCAGCGACGGCCCGAGCGCCGGGAGCCCGGCGAGGGTGTCCCGCCGGACGACCGGCGCCGCCTCGTAGGGCGGGAAGTACCCGAGGTCATCCTCGAGGACGGCCAGGTCGAGGGCCTCGATCAGCCCGTCGGTCGAGTTCCCGGCCACGATGTCCACCCGGCCCGCCCGCAGGGAGCGGTAGATGAGCCCCAGGTCCATCGTCCGGGGCGGCTCCGCGAAGCGCAGCCCGTACCGCTCGACGAGCCCTCCGAGCCCGTCCGGGCGCTCGGAGAACTCGTATCCGAACCCGGCGCGCCAGTCGGGAGCGCGGCGCGCCACATCGGAGATGGACGTCAGCCCCAGACGCCGCGCGTCCTCCCCCCGGACCACCATGGCGAAGGTGTTGCTGAAGCCGAGTGGCTCGCCCCACTCGAGGTCGAAGCGATCGCGGTAGGCGTCGCGGACGCGGCGGTAGACCTCGCGCGGGTCGCTCCCGGGGGGCTCGTCGAGGATCGCCATCAGGGCGGTCCCGGTGTACTCGACGTAGAGGTCGAGCTCGCCCGCCGCGAGGGCCCGGTGGCAGATCAGCGTCCCGCCCAGGTTGGTCCGGCGCTCCACGCGCAGCCCGGCGCGCCTCTCGATCTGCTGCGCGACCAGCTCCGCCAACACGATCTGCTCGGTGAAGTTCTTCGAGCCGATGACGACCGCCCGCTGGCCCGGAGCGCCGCACGCCGCGGCGAGCGCCAGGCCGACGAGAGGGAGCGGGACGATCCGCCGCATCTCAACGACCGGCGCCGATGCGGCGCTCGACGAGCCCCAGCAGGGAGTCCGCCAGCATCGCCAGCAGCGCGGCCGGGATCGCCCCGGCCAGGATCACCTGGTTGTTGACCATCGCCAGTCCCCGGAAGATGAAGGTGCCGAGGCCGCCGGCACCGATGGCCGCGGCGATCGTGGCGATCCCGACGCAGATCACCGTGGCCACGCGCACGCCCGCCAGGATCACCCCGAGGGCGAGCGGCAGCTCCACGCGCCACAGCAGCTGGCGGTCGGTCATGCCCATGCCGCGCGCCGCCTCCATGATCGCCGGGTCGATTCCGGTGATCCCGGCGTGCGTGTTGCGGATGATCGGGAGCAGGGCGTAGAGGGTCAGCGCCACGATCGCCGTGCGGGCGCCGATGCCGCCCAGCAGCGGCAACGGGATCAGCAGGCCGAAGAGGGCCAGGCTGGGGACGGTCTGCATGACGTTCGCGGCCCCCAGGATCCAGCGCCCGGCGGTCTCGGAGCGCGTCGTCAGAACCCCGAGAGGAAGTCCGATCGCGACCGCGAGGGTCATGGCCGCCGCCACGAGGCCGACGTGCTCGAGGGTGGCCGTCAGCACCTCCCCGACGTTGCGTGTCATGTACTCGAGAACGCCCACCCTTCACCTCGCCTTCCGGGATCGCGCCGCGTTCAGTAGCCCGCCCCGCCCGGATGCCGGAGAACCGCGCGGAAGGCCCCGACCTCGGGATCCGCCGATCTCAGGAACTCCTCCGGCGTGTCCAGCCAGGCGATCCTGCCGCCGGACAGCAGCGCGATCCGCGTCCCGAGGAGGAGCGCCTCGCGCACGTCGTGCGTCACGAAGACGATCGTCTTCCCAACTCGCTCCTTGAGGAGACGGAACTCCGCCTGCATCCCGGCGCGGGTGACCGGGTCGAGGGCGCCGAACGGCTCGTCCATGAGCAGCACCGGAGGGTCGGCCGCCAGCGCGCGCGCCACACCCACCCGCTGCCTCTGTCCGCCCGACAGCTCGCGCGGGCGCCGGCCGGCGAATCCCGCGGGGTCGAGCCCCACCAGCTCCAGCATCGCGCGAACCCGCTCGCGGATCCGCGCCGGCTCCCAGCCGAGCAGCTGCGGCACGAGGGCGACGTTCGCCTCGACCGACAGGTGCGGCAACAGGCCCACCTCCTGGATGACGTACCCCATCCGCCGCCGCAAGAGGATCGGATCCCATTCGCGGGTCGAGCGCCCCTCCACGAGCACCTCGCCCGCGGTCGGAGTCAGGAGCCGGTTGATCAGCTTGAGCGTCGTCGTCTTGCCCGAGCCGCTGCGGCCGAGCAGGACGAGGGTCTCCCGGCGACGGACCTCGAACCTCAGGCCGGAGACCAGCGCCGCGCCGTCCGGGGTCCGGTACTCGGCGTCGCGGCACGAGATGACCCTGTCCGATCCCATCCCGGGGCGGGAGAGGTCCGCGGATGCGCCGGGCCGCGCAGAGGTTGACATCAGCCCCCCTCCTTCGATATGAAGTGCGGACCACGATGAGCATCGACGCCGGAATGGGGGAGGCGCGCAGGCGGCGCGCGGGCCGACCGGACGCCCGGAGGGGGCCGCCCCGCGACGGCGCCCCGGTCCGCGTGCGGAACGGGCCTCGGCCGGCGCACGCGGAGCCCCTCGCGCTCGACCCGGAGCGGTCGGAGCGCGATCCGGGATCGGCGCCGGCCATTCTACCAGAACCGCCGGGGTGACCCGTGGCGGCGACCTACAGGTTCCTCGATCTCTCCGAACTCCGCGATCCGGACCAGCCCAGGCAGATCTTCGCCCTCGACGTCCTGATGGGGCTGTCCGCGAGGCCGAAGCGCCTGCCGTCCAGGTATTTCTATGACGACGAAGGCAGCCGGATCTTCCAGAGGATCACCGAGCTTCCCGAGTACTACCTGACCGGCGCGGAGCGCGAGATCTTCGAGAGGCACGGCGGCGAGATCGCCCGCGGTCTGTCGAGCGAGCCCTTCGATCTCGTGGAGCTGGGGCCCGGTGACGGCCGGAAGACCAGGATCCTGCTGCAGTCCTTCCAGAAGGCCGGCCTCGATTTCCGTTACGTGCCGATCGACATCTCGGAATCGGCCATCAGCGGCCTGGCCCGATCGCTGGAGGCGGGCTTCCCGGGCCTCGAGGTGTGCGGCCTGGTGTCGGAGTACTTCAGCGCGCTCCAATGGCTCAACAGGGAGAGGCGCCGCAGGACGCTCGTCCTGTTCTCCGGCTCCAACATCGGCAACTTCAGCCGCCCCGAGTCGCTCGTCTTCCTGCGCAGTTTGTGGAACAGCCTCAACGACGACGACCTGGTCCTGATCGGCTTCGACCTCAAGAAGGACGTCGACGTGATGCTCCGAGCGTACAACGACAGCCGGGGCGTGACCCGGGACTTCAGCCTGAACCTGCTCAGGCGGATCAACCGTGAGCTCGGCGGCGACTTCGACCTCGAGAGGTTCCGGTTCTTCTCGACCTACGACGTGCTCATGGGGTCGATGAACAGCTACCTGCTGAGCCTCAACCGCCAGACCGTGTCGATATCCTTCATCGGACAGGCCTTCGCGTTCGAGCCCTGGGAGCCGATCCAGACCGAGTACTCGTACAAGTACTTGGAATCGGACATCTGCGGGCTGGCCGCGGAGACCGGGTTCGAGGCGGCCGCCTGGTACTTCGACTCGAGGCGCTTCTTCACCAGCTCCCTGTGGCGGGTCCGCAAGCGCGTGGGATGAGCCTGAGGATCGAGCAGGGGCGAGGGATCGGGAGGGTGCGGGGCATGGCCAGGGCCGTCTGGAACGGAGCGGTGCTGGCAGAGAGCGACCGGTGCGAGATCGTGGAGGGGAATCATTACTTCCCGCCCGACTCGATCCGGCGCGAGCACTTCAGGGAGAGCAAGGCGCAGACGACCTGCCCGTGGAAGGGGGTGGCGAGCTACTACGACCTCGAGGTGGACGGGCAGGTGAACCGGGGCGCGGCCTGGTACTACCCGGCTCCGAAGGAGGCGGCGAGGCGGATCAAGGGCTACGTGGCCTTCTGGCGCGGCGTGCGGGTGGAGCCGTAGCGGCGCCGGCCTCAGCGGGCCGGGCGCACGCGGCTCCCGGGGACCAGAGCGTCGCGGCCGTCCTCGTCGAAGCGCACCCAGGCCTTGGTCCCGCCGTCGTAGTCGCGCGCGTGGACGATGAGCCGCGCCGGACGCCCCATGGCCGTGCAGCGGCCGGCACCCTCGGGATCGAGCCCGATCATCACCCGGATGAACGGGTTGCCGGCGCGCTCGCGCCCCACGGTGGTGGCCCGCATATGTCCCGGGTGGATCGGCGTCCGGTCGGGAAGCGAGAGGATCCTCTCGAGCACGGCGCGCCGCGCCCGCTCGAAGCCGGTCGAGGCCGGGCCCACCGTGCCCCCGAGAGACCCGGCGAACAGGCAGTCGCCGGTGAACAGGCCGACCCCCTCCACCAGATAGCCGGCCTGGCCCGCCGTATGTCCCGGCAGGGCGACCACCTCCACCCTGAGGTCCCCCCAGGCCCGCACCTCCCCATCCTCCAGCGGCCGCGCTCCGGGGACGTGGGGCACCTCCGGGCGCAACGCGAAGACCGGGGCCCCGGTCCTCCGGACCAGGGCCTCGTTGCCCCCGATGTGATCGACGTGCCGGTGGGTCGACAGGATGGCGGCCAGCGCGAGCCGGCGCGTCTCCAGCGCCCGGAGGATCGGCTCGAGCGGCGCGCCGCTGTCGACGATCACGGCGGTGCCGCCCTCGCGGTCCGCGACGAGGTAGGCGTTCGAGAGCCATGCCGGGTCCATCGACCGCTCGAGGATCATGCGCACCCCTTCACCGCGGGGGGTGCTCCGGCACGCGCCCGCGATCCGCGACGCCGGCGCATTGTACCCTCTACGGGCGTCGCCGGCCCGGGCGGGCCCGGCGAGGGAGGATGCCGACGGCCGTGAGGCTTCACGCCCGGGTTCACCGGAGCCGGGACGGCGCCGAGATCGCCTACCGCGTCAGGTCGGGGCGCGACCCCTGGGTGCTCCTGCACGGTCTCGGGTGCGACGGCTCGATGTGGGACGGCGTGGTCGCCGCGCTCCCCGAGGGGCTGGGGCTGCTCATCCCGGACATCCGGGGGCACGGCGGCTCGACGCTCGGCTTCGGCGTCCCCTCCGTGGAACTGTGGGCCGGCGACGTGGCGGCGCTGATCGGGCGCGAGGGTCTGGTTCGCCCGGCGCTCGCCGGGCTCTCGATGGGCGGGTACACGGCCATGGCCCTCGCCGCGCTCGCGCCGTCGCTGGCGCGCGGCTACGCCTTCATCAGCACGGCGGCGACTCCCGACGACGACGCCGGCCGCGCGCGCCGCGCGGCGGGGCTGGCGACGCTGCAGCGATCCGGCTGGCGCCGGTTCGCCGAGGAGATGGTGCCGCTCCTGATCGACGAGCGGCGACCCGACTTCGCCCGGAACCGGGATCTGCTGATGGGGATGTTCCCCAGGGCGGGCGCGGCGGGGCTGGCCGCGGCGCTGTTCGCGCTGGCCCACCGGCTGGACCGGCGCGCGGCCCTCGCCGCGATCCGGAGACCCTCCGTGGTCGTCGTCGGCGAGGAGGACCGGCTGACGCCGCCGGATCGCGCCCGGGCCATCGCCGCCGCGATCCCCGGCGCGCGCCTGATCGTCCTTCCGGGCGTCGCCCATATGAGCGCCCTGGAGGCGCCCGGGGAGGTGGCGCGGGCGCTGGCCGGCCTCGATCCGGCGCGGGCGGCGGGAGGGGCCGCCGGCGGAGCGGCGATCCGGGGCGGAGGCGCCGGGCCGGCGCCGCCGTCGGGGCCGCTCCCTCAGTGAACCGTGGTGTCGTCCGGCGCCGCCGGGGCGAGGACGCTGCGCAGAGCGGCGCGGACGGTTTGGAGGTCGAACGGCTTCCCGATGAGCGGCCGGCCGGTGCGCTGCGCGAACCCCCGGACCCGCGGATCCGAGGCGTCGCTCGACAGGAAGATGATGCGATCCGCCAGGGCGGGCCTCGCCTCGCGCACGGCCTCGAGCAGGAAGCAGCCGTCGCCGGGGGGCACTGAGAAGTCGGCGATCAGAGCGTCGTAGTCCTCCGACCGCACCTTCGCCAGGGCCGCCTCGACGCTGCTCGCGGTGTCGAAGCGCCAGCCCATGTCCCGGACGAGTTGGACGAGGACGTCCTGAACGCGCACCTCGCTGTCGGATATGAGGACGCGCGGCGACGCCGCCTCGGGATCGGCTCGGTCTCCCGACGCGTCCGCCGCGCTCCCGCTCGCGCCCGCCTGCGCCCCGGACGGACCGATCGGGAGCTCCACCACGAAGGTCGCGCCGGAGCCGTCGCCTCCGGCCACGCGGATCGCGCCCCCGTGGTCCCGCACCCGCGCGAAGCAGACAGAGAGCCCCAGCCCGGTCCGCTGTCCCGCTCGACGCATCTTGAAGAACGGATCGAACACGCGGCGCGCGCTCTCGTCCGGGATCCCCGGCCCGTCGTCGGCGATGGTGACCACCACGCGGCGCCCCTTCAAGCCGGTGCGGATCGTCAGCGTGCCGCCGCCGTGCGATTCGAACATCGCCTGCTGGGCGTTGGTGATCAGGTCGGTGAAGACGGACTGCAGCTGGTGGAAGTCCCCCATGATGAGCGGCAGCCGGGGTTCGAGATCGGCCCGGACATCGATGCGGCATATCTTCAGGTCGTAGCTCTTGCGCTCGAGGGTCTTGAGCAGGATCCCGTTGACGCCGAGCGGCTTCTTCTCCGGCTTCTCTCGCCGCGCGAAGGCCAGGAGCTTCCCGACGATGTCCGCGGCGCGCTCGGCCTCCCGCGCGATCACCCCGATCGCCTTGGCGCTCCTCGGGTCGCAGCCCTCCGCCATCATCAGCTGGGCGTACCCCAGGACGCCGCACAGCGGGTTGTTCAGCTCGTGGGCCACTCCCGACAACAGGGTCCCGAGCGCCGTCATCTTCTCCGCCTGGATCATCTCCTCCTGCGTCTCGCGCTGGCGGCGGAGGCTGACCTGGAGCTCATTGTGCAGCAGCGCGTTGCCCAGCGCCAGGGCCACGAGCGACGCGAGGATCATGGCGTTGCGCCGGTCGTGCTCGGTGTAGTGCTCGGGGATGGTCACCCGGTTCACGTTCAGCACCCCGATCAGCTCGTCCCGCATCATCAGCGGGCAGACGATCGAGGCGCGGATCCGGCGCCACGGCCGCACCCCGGCGAAGCGCTCGTCGTGGGTGACGTCCTCGTTGATGACCACCGGCTCGGCCTGCTGCGCCACGCGCCCCGCGACCCGCTCGCCGAGCGCCAGGTGCGTGGTCGACAGCACCTCGTGCTGGAGGGAGGTCGACAGGGCGATCCGCAGCCTGCCGTTCTCGTCGCGGAGCATCAGCGAAGCGTCGTCGCCGCGCAGGACCTGGATCGCCGACTGCACCACCCGACCGTACAGCTCGTCCGGCTCGAGGGTCGAGAAGATGGTCCGGCTCAGGTCGAAAAGCCCCAGCCGCTCCTTCAGGTCGCGACGCTCGAGCGCGCGCTTGACCGAGAAGAACAGCTCGCCCAGCGTCAGCGGCTTCTGCAGGAAGTCGAACGCGCCCTTCCTGAGGCTCTCGATGGCGTTCTCGAGCGTCCCGTGGCCCGTCATGACGATGATCTCGAGGTCGGGATCGATCGTCTTGAGCTGCTCCAAGACGTCGAGACCGCCGGTCCCGGGCATGATGATGTCGCACAGGGCGACGTTGAAGCGGGATCCCTGCGCCAGCAACACGGCGGCCCGGCCGCCGTCGCAGGTCTCGACCGCGTACCCCTTGGCGGCCAGGGCGTCGTTGAGGAACTGCAGGATCTGCCTGTCGTCGTCGATGACCAGGACCCGCGGCCGGCGCGACTCGGCGGCGGTGCGGAAGTCGTCGGTCATCTCGGTGCCGGGACGCAAAGGCCGCCCCGGCTCAGGGCCCGGCCAGGGCTGTACGCGACATCATCCTCTGCGCGAGGGCGGCCTCGCGGCTCTCGGGCCAGCGCTTCACGACCTCCATGAGCAGCGGCCGGGCGTCGCGCAGGCGGCCGCCCTCGACCAGGACCTCCGCCAGGGCGATCTTGTACGCGGGCACGCCCGGGTTCTCCCGCACGGCGCGGCCGTAATAGCGGGCGGCGATCTCCGACTCTCCCCTCTCGTGCATGATCGCTCCGAGCCCGATCAGGGCCTTCGGGTAGCCGGAGGAGACCGCCAGCGCGGTGTGATACATCTCGATGGACCGGGGGAGATCCCTCGCGCCGTGGAACATCGCCCCCAGGGCCGCGGCGAACTCCGGGTTCCCGGGGTCGCGCTGCTGCACCATCGATTCGAGCACGAGCGCCTGGTCCAGCCGGCCGCGGGCGGCCAGATCGACCGCGGCGCGGTGGCAGGCGTCCAGGTCGAAGGCGCGCAGGCAGGCCCGGCACGCCTGCGGGTCGGCGCCGCCCGGCGCCCCCGCCGAGGGGCTCTCGGCCGCGAGCCGCGCCGGCGCGCCCGAACCGAGCGGGCCCGCTCCCTGCGACAGCATCATGATCGTGAGGACCGCTGCGACGCCCGCCAGATGCCGCCGGGCGGCGCCCCACCCCTTCGTCTTCTTGAGATCGCTCACTTCGGCTCTCCTCGCTCCCCGGCCGCGCGCCCGCGAGCCACCCCCGGACCCGCGGCGCAGACGTCCACTCGGTGCAAACATAGGCCCCGGGCGCGGCGGCGCAAGAAGCGGCCCGGGGCCGCGCCGAAGGCCGGGAACGGAACTGAACATCCCGCCCGCCCGATGGACGAAGATCGACCAATCCCGGTTACAGGACCGTCATCCCGCCTGTTAGGATCGGTGCCCGGCCGCCGCTCGCCGATGGAGGTCGATCGGGATGTCACAGGCCCCGAGGTCCACGCCCGCCCTTGCGGCCGCCCTGCTGGTCGTCGCGCTCGCTCCCCCCGGCTGCTCGGCGCCTGGAGACGCCGGCACCGCGCCCGCCGACCTGGTCCTGCGCGGCGGCGCGGTCTACACGATGGACGCGGTGCGCTCCTGGGCGGCGGCGGTGGCGGTGCGCGGCGAGAGGATCGTCTACGTCGGTCCGGACAACGGGGTCTCCCCCTTCGTCGGCCCCCGCACGACGGTCGTGGAACTGCGCGGCAGGATGGTCCTGCCGGGGTTCCAGGACGCCCACATCCACCCGGTCAGCGGCGGTGTCGGGCACCTCTCCTGCTCCCTCTACGGCCTGAAGAGCCGCGAGGAGTACCTGGCGGCGGTGGGAGAGTACGCACGCAGCCATCCGGACGCGGCCTGGATCCGGGGCGAGGGGTGGACCCTGGACGCCTTCGCCCCGACCGGCGTCCCGGACGGCAGACTCCTGGACGGGATCGTGCCGGATCGGCCCGTCTACCTCGAATCGAGCGACGGTCACTCGGCCTGGGTCAACTCGAGGGCGCTCGAGCTCGCCGGGATCACCCGGGAGACGCCCGACCCTCCGGGCGGCCGGATCGACCGCGATCCTCAGACCGGCGACCCTCTGGGGAGCCTGCAGGACAGCGCCATGGACCTGGTCCGCGACCACGCCCCCCCGACGAGCGCGGCGCAGCGCGAGCGGGGACTGCGCTTCGCCCTGGAGCTGCTGAACGGTTACGGCGTCACGTCCTTCCAGGACGCACACGTCGACCTCGACGGCGAAGAGCCGTACCGCTCGCTCGACACCTACCGGGCGCTCGACGAGCGGGGCGAGCTGACGGCGCGGGTGGTCGCCTCGCTGTGGTGGGACCGTGAGAGGGGGGAGGAGCAGATCCCCGGACTGGTCGCGGCGCGGCGCGGGTACACGCGGGGGCGCCTGCGCGCCACCGCGGTCAAGATCATGCAGGACGGCGTGCTCGAGGCGCAGACGGCGGCCGTCCTGGAGCCGTACGTCGGCCGCCCCGGGGACACGGGGCTCGCCATGATCGACCCCGAGGCGCTGAAGCGCTACGTGACCCTTCTCGACCGGGAGGGGTTCCAGGTCCATTTCCACGCCATCGGCGACGCCGCGATCCGACAGTGTCTCGACGCTCTGGAGGCCGCCCGCCGCGCGAACGGCGCCCGCGACAGCCGCCACCACATCTCGCACATCCAGCTGTTCCACCCCGACGACATCCACCGCTTCCGCGAGCTCGGAGTGGTGGCGAACTTCCAGCCGCTGTGGGCCTACGCCGACGACTACATCGTCCAGCTGACGCTCCCGTTCCTGAGGCCGGGGGCGGCCCGTTGGATCTACCCGATCCGGAGCCTGGTCGGAAGCGGCGCCGTCGTCGCCTTCGGGAGCGACTGGTCGGTCTCCTCCGCGAACCCGCTCGAGGAGATCGAGGTCGCGGTCACGCGGATGGACCCCGACGGGGGCGGGGAGGGGCCGTTCATCCCGGAGGAGAGGATCGGGCTCGGCGACGCGCTCGCCGCCTTCACGATCGGCGCCGCCTACGTCAACTTCCAGGAGGACCGCACCGGCTCGATCGAGGCCGGCAAGCTGGCCGACCTCGTCGTGGTCGATCGGAACCTGTTCGCCGTCGATCCGAGCGAGATCTCGGAGGCGAGGGTGCTGCTGACGCTTCTCGGCGGGAAGCCGGTGCACGGCGACCTCGCCTCCCTCGAGGGCGCTCGTCCGGGCCGCCGGTAGGCGGACCGCTCGGCCGCGCTCCGGTGGGATCCCCCGCGTCAGGGCGCGCCCGGCCGCGCTCCGGGCGTCGGCGACCCGCCGGGGGCGGCCGGTCGGCCCTGCTTGATGACGCTCATCGCCAACGCGATCATCGAGCCGACGTCGGCCACGCTCGCCGGGAGCACCAGGGTGTTGCTGGCCTTCGCCAGCTCCCCGAACCGGGTGATGTAGTCCTCGGCGACACGCAGCTGGATCGCCTCGTAGCCGCCGGGCTCCTGGGTCGCCGACGCGACCTGGCGGATGCCCTCGGCCGTCGCGCTCGCGACCGCCAGGATGGCGGCCGCCTCGCCCTCGGCCTCGTTGATCTGCCTCTGCTTGGCCGCCTCGGAGGCTTTGATCACCTGCTGCTTATCCCCCTCGGCGGCGTTGATCACCGCGTCGCGCTGCGCCTCCGAGGTCAGGACGGTGGCGCGCTTCTCGCGCTCGGCGCGCATCTGCTTCTCCATCGCGTCGAGGACGTCCCTCGGCGGGTTGATGTTCTTGATCTCGTAGCGCAGCACCTTGACGCCCCACGGGTCCGAGGCCTTGTCCAGCTCGTTGACCACCTGCATGTTGATCTGGCTCCGCTCCTCGAAGGTGCGATCCAGGTCGATCTTGCCGATCTCGCTCCGTAACGTGGTCTGCGCCAGCTGCGAGATGGCGAACAGGAAGTTGCTGACCCCGTACGAGGCGCGCTGCGGGTCCATGACCTTCATGTAGAGCACCCCGTCCACACCGACCTGGACGTTGTCGCGGGTGATGCAGATCTGCTCCGGGATGTCGACGGCCGACTCCTTCAGGGAGTGCTTGTAGCGGATCACGTCGAAGAACGGCAGCAGGACGTGAAACCCCGCGCGGAGGACTTTGCTGAACTTGCCGAGCCGCTCGACGACGAAGGCCTCCTGTTGCGGCACCACCACCGCGGTCTTGGCGATCACCACGATGACGAGGATGGCGACTACGGCGAAGATGATGGCGGTCATCGTCATTCTGGGGTCCCTCCAATCTCGGGCCGGAGCGTTCTTACGCGGAGCGGACGAACAGCTTCAACCCCTCGACCCTGTCCACGATGCAGCGTTGCCCCTTCGCGGCGGTCTGGACCCCGACGTTCGTGGCGATCCAGGCGGTGCCTCTCAGCTCGACCTTCCCCTCCGCCCCCGGGGCGAGCTCGTCCAGGAGCACGACGGTCTGCCCGACCAGCGAATCGACCGCATCGACCCCACCGGTTCGCGCCCTCACCCTCTTGAGGATCGGGCCGCGCAGGGTGATGAGAGAGACGACCGACAGGACGGAGAACAGCAGCCACTGGACCCATATCGGCCCGCCCAGACCGGCGGCCACCAGCGTCCCCACGACCAGCGCGGACACGCCGAAGAACAGCATGATGATCCCGCCCGGCGCGGCGACCTCGGCCACCAGCAGGGTGAGGCCGATCAGTATCCAGACCCACCACGTCATCGCGGAACCTCGGTCGCGGCCGGCCGGCGGGGCCGGGCCCCTGTCCCCGTTCTCGCGGGCGAAGCCTAGTCCCCGGCGCGGCGCCGCGTCAACCGGCCAGGGCCGCTCACACGGGGAACCCCGCCGCGGTACGGACGGAACCCCCGACGATCGGACGAGGCATGCGCGCGGTGGCGCGCCCGGACGGATTCGAACCGCCGACCACCGGATTCGAAGCCGATCGGAAATTGGCGAGAGCGCCCGTCCGACGCGGCTTCTGATTGAGCCCGCCTGCCGGGCACCACTGGGAGCACCAATCCCGGAATCGCCCCTAGTCGTGGAGAGGTTCTGGAGACACCAATCCGGCACAAGTATCCCAAGTTGCCCCCTAGACTTCGTGAGCACGTGCTATCCAGCGACCTCGTCATCCGAGCTGATGATGCGCAGGTTCGTGAGCCGGTGGGCCACAGCAACTTGGCTCACCCTGTAAGTCCGGGCGAGCCTTTCGATCCCCTCCTCGACGGAGATTTCGGGATCGCTGTCGATCAGGCTGCGAACAGATTCGCCGACGAGGGCGGCGGGCGACGAACAAGCCTCTCAACCGGTGGGGGCGGGTCCTGCGTGACCCCGATCTCGCCGCCGCCATCCTCGATCGGGTCCTCGAGCGCGGCCGGCTGATCACCGTGGACGGACGCTCAGGCGGGACCCGCCATCTGAAGCTCGATCAGCCCTTCCCTCAGGACCTGGGTGGTGCCAGAATCTCCGGAACCCACAAGCGGGGTGCGCCAAGAAAGAAAAGGCCTGAGGCACAAGGGCGGCAGGCTTTGTTCGGCTGCCGGCACGAGGGGAGCGGCTACCCGCCCACGGCTGAACCAACGGCTACCGTGACCTCCCTCCTAGAGCTGAAAGCTAGCTTCTGCTCAGGGCTATCCGGCACCGGCCTCCAGCGTCCAACGGTCAGGGTCACGACGCCATCGTTCAATGCGGCATCACTCACGCGCTGGTCAATCAGCGTCGGGCTGCGAATGTCGGGCACGCGCTCGCCGTTTACGGACTCGATAAAGTCTCCTGGCTCGATTCCGGCCTGTGCGGCAGGGCTATCCGGGGCCACCTCGAGCACCAGAATCTGCGTACTGAGGCTCATCCCCGCCTTGGCGCCCACCTCCGCTGGCAAACGGAGGTCGACCGCCCCCGGCGAGTAGGATTCAGTCACGGCGTCATATTTCCGGACCGCGAGAGGGGCGTGTGCGAGCATCGCTGCCTCGCGCATCCTCGCAGTGAAAGCCTCGAGGGACCCGACTTGCCGCAGGTCTTCACCGCTGGCGCGCTCAAGGAAATCGCAGAGCGCGATGCCCGCGGCTGCAGCTGGACTATCTGGCTCAACCCTAATCACAAGTGCGCCCACGATGGTTCTCGTTCCCAAGACCTGATCTAAGGACGGGGGTGGGTTGGCGCAGCTGCTACCGTCACCGGCTTCTGCAGGACCGAATCCAATCAGCCACAGAAGAGCACCGAGCGCAACAAGGAACATTGATAGACGATTCATCGCAGCCGCTCCTACGCGTGCACGCAGTGCGTGCAGTAGTTCTCGCCGGTGTCGGGGTCGTAGCATCCGTTGCAGCATATATTTTCCCTGACCACGCAGATGTTGCTACACACACCTTGGACCGGGTTGCATACTGGCTCGCCACCGTCGTTACAGCCTTCGCAGTGCCGGCTCCCTGAAAGAAGGTCATCCGCTGCGATGGCGGCCAGGAGCACCAGCGTGGCGCTCACGGCTGGCACAAGGAACCTGCGCGTACACAC
>JBHIBC010000011.1:0-52370 GCA_046758905.1 Acidobacteriota bacterium
TGGGGGGGCGAATGGGCTGCCGTTTCAGAGCGCCGCCGCCGCCCTCGGGTCCAGCCTGCGCCTCCCTGCCGCGGCCGCGGCCTTCGCTCTCGGGTCGCTGGCGGGGACCCTGTCCGGGACCCCCGGGGGCGCCGGCACGACCGAGCTGGCGGCGATGGCTCCCCTCGTCGCCCTCGGCGTCCCCACCGACGGCGCGCTCGCCGCCGTCCTCCTGGCGCGCGGAGTCCACTACGCCTCCTGCCTCCTGATCGGCGGCGCCGCGCTCCTCGCGGCGCGGCGGCCATGAGGGTACGCGCCGCGCCGCTTGTCCGGGCCCGCGGCCGGGGCGTAGACTTTCCGCCGGGCCCATGGTCGCGAGCACGGATCCTCCAGGGTAGCCGGATGCCGCCTGGACGGGTGCGCCGGGCGGGCCTCGGGGCGGCGGCGCTCGTCGTCGCGCTGACGGGGTGCGCGAGCGAGCCTCCCCGGCCCCCCGCGCCCGCGCACTACAACCTGGTGCTGATCACGCTCGACACGGTGCGCGCCGACCACCTCGGTTGCTACGGCTACTCGAAGCCGACCAGCCCGGTCCTGGACATGCTGGCGTCGCGGTCGGTGTTGTTCGAGGAGGCCTCGGCCCAGTCGGCCATCACCCCGGTCTCCCACGCGTCCATCCTCACCGGGCGCGACCCGTACCACCACTCGCTGCGCTCGATGCACGGAGGGAGGGACTACGCTCTCCCGGACGACGAGATCACCCTCGCAGAGATCCTGCGCGCCAACGGGTACGCCACCGGCGGGTTCGTCAGCGCCTTCCCGGTCACCCGGCACTACGGGCTGCATCAGGGGTTCGAGTTCTGGGACGAGGCGTTCGAGGGGAGCGGCGGCAGGGGGGCGATCAACGAGCGGGGCATCGTCAACACGGGCCGCGCGCAGCGGCGGGGCGACGGGACGACGCTTCGGGCGCAGGCCTGGATCCGCGAGCGGGCCGACCGCCGGTTCTTCGCGTGGATCCACTACTTCGACGCGCACGATCGCCTGGTGCAGCCGCCGCAGGCCTACCTGGCGCGCTTCATGGCGCGGCGCGAGCCTGGTGAGGACGGCCGGATCACCCTTTACGACGCCGAGATCTATTTCGTCGACGAGCAGGTGGGGCGCATCCTCAGGCTCCTGGTGGGCCTCGGGATCCGGGAGAAGACCATCGTCGCCGTGGTCGCCGACCACGGGGAGGGCCTCGGGGACCACGACTGGTGGTGGCACGCGATCCTGTACCGCGAACAGCTCCGGGTGCCGTTCATCCTCTCGGTCCCGGGCCGCGGCTGGACCGGGCGTATTCCCCGGCTGGTGCGGACCATCGATCTGGTGCCGACCCTCGTCGACGTGATGGGGCTCGAGTGCCCCCGGGGCGGCTGCGACTTCGACGGGAGGAGCCTGCGTCCCCTGCTCGACGGCGAGGACGATTCGCCGCGGCTGGCCTACAGCGAGTCGCTGAACGACCTGGCGGCCTACTACAGGTCCCCGTGGAGAGAGGATTCCCTGTACGCCGTGAACGACGGGCGCTGGAAGCTGATCGTGCGGCGCCAGGGCGCGATCGAGAAGCCGCCCACCCTGTTCGACCTCCGGGAGGACCCGGGCGAGCTCGTCAACGTCGCCCGCGACCATCCCGAGGCGGCGGCACGGCTGCGGGCCTACCTCGAAGGGCTGGGCGCGATGGTCGAGGAGCGTCGCACGCCGGCCCTCGACCCCGAGACGCGGGCCCGGTTGGGATCCCTCGGATACGTCCGTTAGCCCCCCGGAAGCCAGCCGTAGGCCGCCAGGAGGCGGCGCAGGCGCGCGTCGTCCGCGGAGACGGGCGGGATCCAGATGGCGATCCGCTCCCGCCGCCACCAGGCGCCCCCGGGGTCGCCCGGTGGCGCGAAGCGGTAACGGTACAGGACGGCGCGCACGAAGCGCGGCGGCGAGCCGGGGAAAGGATTGCCCGCCAGCAGCCCGAGAGCTCCCGGGTCGTTGTGGAGGAGCTTCCAGACGAAGTGCAGGGTCCAGGGATAGCGCTCCGGCGTCGACATGGCGGCGAACCAGATCTGCCAGTCGAGGCGGTAATGGTAGGGCGTGATGACGCAGGGCCGGCGGTACGGGTTCCCGGGCTTGCACTTGAACTCGTACTCCCGCCACCGGGCCCGCGCGGCCGGGACCGGTTCGTCGGTTCCCTCGAACACGATCTCCCGGCGCTCCCGCCCGACGCTGCCGAAGGCCCCGTAGGTGTTCACCAGATGCAGCGGGTCGAATGAGGTGTTCATCATCTGGCGGCTCGACAGCAGGTTCCCCAACGGGTTGAGACTGAGCACCGCCACCAGGACGGTCAGCAGGGCGACCGCCGCCGTCTGCGCCCGCGACCCGCGGGCGGCCGCGGCCGCGCGTTCGGCCCGCTCCACCAGCCGCCGGGGCAGGACGCGCCGCAGGAGGGAGTCGTCGAAGCAGGCCAGGGCGGGAATGATGGTGAGCCAGTTGAGGAACGCCAGGTTGCCGCTCAGGATCAGGATCACTTGGAACAGGACCAGCAGGATACCGGCGAGGTGACGCAGGGTGCGGGGACCGAAGGCGGGCCACGGCACGACCAGCTCCACGAGATGGTTGAACAGGACTCCGAGCCGCTGGAACCACCGCGGCATGAAGTGCAGGACGCGGCTGAGGGGGTTTGGGATCGGCTGCGTCTCGTAGTGGTAGTCGAGGCAGGTCAGATCGCGCCAGCAGGAGTCGCCGCGCAGCTTGATGAGGCCGGCCCCGAGCATAATCCGGAAGATCAGCCAGCGGTACAGCCAGAAGACCGGCGCCGGAGGCGGCCGGCGCGGAAACGGGCGCCCGTCCAGCAGCGGAGTCAGGAAGATCGCCAGGAACCCGGTCTCCAGGAGCTGGATCTCCCATCCGTAGCTGTACCAGTCCTGCCCGATCGCCACGAACGACAGGTACAGCGCCCAGAGGAACGCCAGCACCAGCCCGTTCGCGAACCCCAGCAGGACCACCAGCGAGAGCGCGGCGCCCGCGTACGCCGTGCTCAGGAGGAAGGGATCGGAGGCGTCCAGCCAGAACAGGCCGGGCAGGCGGAGGAACCCCTCCAGGCGCGAGCCGAAGTGGGCTTGGACGCGCCCGAGGAAGTGCCCCACGGGGAGGAGGCCGTCGCTGCCGATGAGCGGCAGAACCTGCCGGGCGAGCGAGAAGAAGGCCACGAAGTAGACGAGCCCCAGCAGGCGGAGGATCACGAACCGGGTGAGCCAGTACGAGGGCGCCTCCCGCGGCCGTCGGCCCGCGCCCCGGAGCAACGAGCGCCACCCCCGCCCCGGACGGTGCCCGCGCGCCGCGGTCGGCCGCCCCGCCACGGGCTGTACGGAGGACGCCCACCGCGCCGCCGCGGTCGGAGTCGGATCCCTGACCCCTGCCCTCACCATGATCACGGCCCCGAGATCGAGGTTCGCGCCGCCGCATAAAGGTAACCCGGCCACGGCCGCGCGTCTTCCCCTCCCGCAAATGTCATTCCGCTCGAACGATTTGGACATCCCGAGCGCGCCCCGGGCCGGCTTGACTCGCCCCCCGCGCCGCCTAACTTTCCTTAGGTGACCGTCATCCCGCCCCGCGGCGGGAAGGAGGCGCGGATGCTCAACAGCTTCACGGCAACGGAGACCGTCCTGTCGCCCGCGGTGGTGGACAGGATGCTGGCTCCGATCCTCTGGATCCTCGCGATACAGCGCCGGCTCATGGACTTCTTCCTGCACTCCGACTCGGGATGGACCGCGGCGGCGAAGTTCGTCTTCCTGATGTTCCCGATCCTCCTGTTCATAGTCGGGATCTGGTGCACCCACCTCTCGCTGTACACCATTCCCTTCCGGTCGGGGCGCATCCGGTTCGCACAGATGATGCTCCTGGGCTGGTGGGACGCGGCCCGGGCCATCTGGCACTTCTGGGTGGGGTTGTTCCGCTTCGCCATGGTGACGGCCGGGTGGTGCCTGACCCTCGCGCGCCTCGGGCTGCGGCTGGGGATGGAGGCGCTCCGTCAGCTCCTGGTCGCGCCCTTCACCATGACCGGCCGCCTTTCGAGGAGCTACTTCCAGCCGGGCGTCCCGTGGGTCGCCTTCCTGCTGCTGGTGTTCTGGTGCGTGCTCGAGGCCACGATCTTCACCTACACCCTCTACCCGACCGTGTCGGAGGTGCTGGCGGACCTGGTCGGGGTGGAGGCGCCCCGCATGGCGGGGCCGATCCTCTACCTCTTCCTTCTCCTGCTGATCCTCGGCAGCTTCGCCTGCCTGCAGGCGCTCCTCGACGCGATCCGGGCGCGCCAGCTGAAGTTCATCGCGCAGATGCTCGTGGTCGAGCTGTTCGTGATGTTCTTCGAGGTGATGTTCCTGTACCGCGAGCTGGTCGACGCGATCACGCCCTGGATCGCCCAGCAGACGGGCGAGCGTTTCCGGATGGGGATCGGCTTCACGCTGTCGCTGGCCGCCTTCGGCTGGGTCGGCATCCGCGGAATGACCTGGTTCCTGTTCGGCCAGTTCGGCACGCCGCCGCTGCTGGCCTTCATCTCCCGACGGCCGCTGGCACGGCCGGAGGTGCCCGAGACCGCTGGGGTCGGCGTGGAGAGCATCGAGTGGTGGCGCAGCCCGGTCCGGGACTTCAAGGCCGAGGTCGAGTGGCTGCACACCAGGGGGGAGGAGGTGCTCGAGTACCTGACCCTGCCCGTCCTGCAGATCCTGGCGGCGGCGCTGAACTTCACGGTGATCCTGCTGACCTCGGCGCCGGTGATGAGCCTGCCCCTGAAGAACCTGAAGGAGGTCATGGAGACGCGCGACATCGCCTCCTTCTTCCGGATGCAGCCCCGCAGGGCAAGCTCCCAATGAAGCAGGCTCCAGCGATCCGCCCCGCCCTCCTCGCCCTCGCCGTCCCGGCGCTCCTGCTGGCCGGGTGCGGCCTGGAGTCGGTGGAGGGAAAGCCGCGCATGACCCTGTTCATCGGGGTGGACACCAGCGGCTCCTTCCAGCGATCGGGCCAATACGAGGACGCGCTCGGCTTCCTGGCGCATTACATCTACGGCCACCTCAACCACCTCGGCGGTTTAGAGCAGCCGCGGGAGCTGTTCGTCGCCGCCATCGGCGGGAAGGATCCGGACGAGCCGAAGTCGTTTCACCCGATCCACGACTTCGCCGGCAAGGGCGTCGCGGAGATCGAGGAGGATCTCAGGAGATGGTTCGCGCCCAGCGACGCCCTGACCGATTTCAACCCGTTCTTCCAGCAGGTCGCCCGGATCGTGAAGGACCGGAACCTAGTCCTGGCGCCGGTCACCCTGATGGTGGTCACCGACGGGGTTCCCGATTTCTCCGTCCCGGACGCCCGGCCGGGCTCGCACGCCATGTACGAGAAGGTCGATCTCAGCTCCCTCGAGTACCTGTCCCGGCGGCTGACCCTCCGGCTGGCCTACGTCAGCCCCAGGGTCGGGGAGAACTGGCGCCGACTGGTCCCGCGCCGGAGGGTCCGCCTGTGGACAGTCGACGCCGAGGTGATGCGGGGCTGGCAGGACCAGGTCGACCCGCGCCTAGCGCCGGAGGCTCAGGCGGACCTGTGGGAGTGGATCCGGGACAACGTGGTCGGCGTCTGAGCGCCGCGCCGTCGGCGATCCGACGCTCTGCCGACAAGGCCGTGCACCGTTCGCAGCGCCCGCCCCCGCCCCGTCCGGCCCCGGGGAAGAGCCGGTTCGATTCTCTTTCGGGTTGAAAACAAGCGATTTGGCGGTATAGGTAGGGTCCATGGCCATCCTACCCCCGCGCTCGAATCGTGCCTTGATCTCGTCGGTCGCGCGTTGGGCCTTGGTGGGGAGCGTCGCCGCCCTCCTGCTGTTCTCCCAGCACGGCTACCCCTCCTCCCCGCCCGGTGGGGCCGGGCGGGAACCCGCGGCCGGCGCGCCTCGGAGCGGGCTGAAGCTCGGGCTGGTCGACAATCGGCCCCGGCCCGGGTTCGGGCCGATGCGGCTGGACCGGGCCGTCTCCCGCCTGCTGCACGACTACGGGCTCTTCACGCTCGCCCGCTTCACGGCCCGCCAGGAGCAGGCGCTCAGATCCGCCGGCTACCGGGTGCGGGTCCTGCCGGAGCCGGATCGCGTCGGGATCGGGTATTACGCCTTCCGGGTGCCCCCGGGGCCGGTGGACCTGCCCCCCGACCTGACCTCCGACCAGTCCGGCCTCGCTCGCGGGACCTACCTGGTCAAGCTGATCGGCCCGGCCCGCGACGCGTGGCTCGACTCGATCCGGGCCCTCGGGGGTGAGATCCTGACCCCCGTCCCGGCGTTCACGTATCTGGTCCGGCTGGCGACGGATCGGCGCGGACGCCTGGAGTCGCTGCCGTTCGTGCGGTGGACGGGGGACTACCATCCGGCCTACAAGCTGAACTCCGATCTGGCCGGCCGGGAGCGACGCGGCGAGCTGGGGCCCGAACCGGAGGTGCTCAACGTGCTGGTGTTCCGATCCGGCGACCCGGGCGCGGTCGCGAACCGGCTCCGCGCCATGGGCGGGACCATCCTGGGGCGTCACGGGGCCGACTTCTACGAGACCATCGTCGCCCGGATCGCCTCGAGCCGCGCCCCCGAGCTGGCCCGTCTTCCCGACGTGTACGTCGTGGAGCCGGTGCGCGAGCGGCGGCTCGAGGACGAGTCGTCCACCCAGATCCTGGCCGGGCAGGTGGACGGGAACGGCATTCCGTTCCGCCCCGCTCTGGGGGAGCCGACCTACGCCGACTGGCTGGCGGAGCGGGACCTGGACGGGTCCAACGTCACCATCGGGTACGTCGACGACGGCGTCCTGAACGACGATCCCACCGGCCACTTGAGCGGTCGCGTCAACGACGCCGTCTGCGGTGATCCGGGCGCCGCCGGACACGGCCACTTCGGCGCCTCGACCGCCGGAGGCGTCTGCCCGCACGTCCCGGAGGCGGGGACCGGGTTCCTGTTCGGGCTGGGCGTCGCGCCGGGGGTGAGCTTCATCAGCCTGCCCCTGCTCAATCCGCAGCTGGGGTGCAACGTCGACGAGGCCACGCTGGCCCGACTGACGGTCACCAGCACCGGCCCCAACGCCGCTCGGGGAACGGTCCAGAACAACTCGTGGGGCGCGGGGGCGGGCGACTTCGCCACCGACGTGACCTACACCAGCTTCGAGAGGCTGTACGACCTGCTGGTGCGGGACGCCGACAGCCGGGCGGGGGGCAATCAGCAGCTGATCACCTGCTTCTCGGCGGGCAACAGCGGGGACAGCGTTCCGGGGACGAGGGGGGACAGCCCCGCCTCGCTCACCCGCCCCAAGGCGGCCAAGAACATTATGACGACGGGGTCGAGCTCCGTGTACCGCACCCTGGTCGGCGCCACCAACATCGACGACCGGAGCCCCTTCAGCAGTCAAGGCCCCACCTTCGACGGTCGGATCAAGCCGGAATTCATGGCGCCGGGCGGGGCGGGCGTCTCCAACACCGTCGGCATCGCCTCCGCCTCGATCGGGGGATTCGGGGCGGCGCTCGGGGACGGGCTCCACAGCCTGTCGGCCGGGACCTCTTTCTCCACCCCGCAGACCGCCGGCGCCTCGGCGCTGCTGGTGCAGTGGTGGCGTCGCTTCGCGCCCGCCACGCCGAGCCCGGCGATGGTCAAGGCGCTGCTCATCCACAGCGCCCGGGACATGCAGGGCGGGAACACGCCCGAGCCGATCCCGAACCGGCGCGAGGGTTGGGGCCGATGGAACCTCGGCAACATCATCGAGCCGGGCCCGCCCTCGATCGTGGCCGAGGGGACGGCGCTGCGGAAGACCAGCGGGCTGAGCACCCTTTATCTGGATCAGAGCGTCGTCCTCGGCGTGAACGGGGACGAGCACCGGATCCGCATCACGCCGCAGGACCCGGCCGTGCCGATCCGCGCCACGCTCGTCTGGACGGACGCCCCGGGCGCGGTCGACTCCTGCCCGAGCCTGGTGAACGACCTCGATCTGGAGCTGGTCCGGAACGGCTCGGCGGTCCTGCGGGGGAACGCCTTCGCGTCCGGGGCCACGGTCGAGGCAGGCCCGGCGGACACGCTCAACAATGTCGAGCAGGTGATCGAGCCGGACCCCTCCGGCTTCTACACCCTGACCGTGCGGGCGGTGACCCTGGCCGGGGACGGAATACCGGGGAACGCCGACTCCACCGACCAGGATTTCGCCCTGGTGATCAGCAACGCGGTGCCGTACGCGGGGCCGATCCTCGCCTCGACCGCCGTGGCCACGGCGGACCTGTGCGGGGGCAGCGGGTCCGGTGACGACACGGTCATCGACCCCGGGGAGACGCTGAGCTTCACGGTCACCCTGGCCAACTCGGGCGCGTCGGTCGCGACCGCCGTCTCCGCGACGCTTGCAGCCGCGCCGCAGGGCGTCGCGGTCCTGGACGGCTCGTCGGCCTACCCCGATATCGCCGCCGGCGGCGCCTCGGCCCCCCTGGATCCCTTAGGCGTCGTCGTCGCCGAGGATGTCCCGTGCGGGGCCGGCCTCGACCTGAGCCTGACGGTCTCGACCGACCAGGGCTCGTTCGCGGTCCCGGTCCACCTCGAGGTCGGTTCACGGAGCGTGACGGCCGAGACCCTCTCCGGCTCCACCGGCACGGTGAGCGACGACATCACGGCCCCGTCGGAGTTCATCACGCCGCCGGCGGGCCCGGGCACGATCCGCAGCGTCTCGGTCGATCTGGACATCGCCAGCACCGGCGAGTTCCTGTTCAACGACTACAGCGTCGAGCTGATCTCCCCGCAGGGCACGGCGGTGCTGCTGCACAGCGATCCTCTCCCCTGCTTCGAGCTGAACGCCTCCTACCCTGACGGGCGGCTGCCGCAGTCCGGGTCGCTGGACTCGTTCCGGGGCGAGGACGCCGCGGGGATCTGGACACTCCGGGTCACCGATCGGAACAACACCGAGTTCGTGGGCGGAGGCCCCCCGCGCCCGACCTCCGAGGCGACCGTGATCTCCTGGACCCTGCGCTTGGAGACCGCGAGCGCGTCCGCCTGCAACACCTGCGTCGCCGCCGCGCCGCCGGAGGTGAGCGCCCCCGGCTCCCCCACGCCGCTGACCGTGGATCGCGAACCGGCATCCGGCGCGATCACCCTGCGCTGGGAGGATCAGGGAACACTGTCCGATTCCTACCGGGTCTATCAGGGGGCCCTGACGAGCCTGCCGGGCAGCGGCGTCACGCCGTCCGATGCCGCGCCCATCCGATGCGGGATCACGGTTCCGGAGATCACCCTCGCCCCCGACCCCGGGGGCCTCTACTTCCTGGTCGCGGGCGAGAAGGGGACCCTCATCGGTCCCTTGGGCGAGTCGTCCGACCCGGCGGCCTTCCCGCGATCGGCGAGCCAGATCTGCCCGTAGCGACGACGACGCCATGAGGCGCCGGAACGATCCCGGGACGACCCTCCCGCCGGTTGACAAAGGGCTGCGGCGACCCTAGGCTTGCGTGCGTTCGAGGTCTCATGAACGCGAAGGGTCACGCACGCCAAGGCATCCTCTCCGCGACCACCTTCCCGACGCTCATCTACTCCATCTCGAGTCATCGGAACACGGGCATCCTGACACTGTCGAACGAGGGGGTGGAGAAGTCGGTCTACATCCAGGCGGGCAGGCCGGTGTTCGCGAGCTCCAACGACATCGACGATCGCCTCGGGCAGGTGTTCTTCCAGGCGGGGCGGATCACGTTGGAGGGTCTGCTCGAGGCCGTGGACGCTTCGCTCCGGAGGAGGAAGCGCCTCGGCACCATCCTCGTGGAGCGCGGGCTCATCGAATCGGGCGATCTGGTCGAGGGCGTGCGGACGCAGGTCCGGAACATCATCATCGGCCTGTTCCTCTGGAGCACGGGCCGCTACCGGTACGCGGCCGGCCCGCTCCCGACCGAGGAGGTGATCACCCTCAGGCTGAACGCCGGCCAGCTCGTCCTGGAGGGGATCCGGCAGATCCGCAGCTGGGACCGGATCTGGAAGGCGGTCGGCGACCTCGACGCCCGCTACTGCGCGGCGCCGGGGGCCTCCGGGGCGAGCCGCGGCCTCCATCTCGCGCCCCAGGAGCGGAGCCTGCTCGAGCACTGCCGCGAGCCGATCGGCCTGCGAGACCTCTGCCGCGCCTCGCCTATGAGCGACTTCGAGATCTGCCGGCTGCTGTGGGCCCTGCGGACCCTCGGCATCATCAACCGGGTGGCGGGGGAAGGCTAGGCCCGTCGCCGCCGGGGAAAGGCTCGGGCTCGACCGGCCGCTCCCTCCGGCCGCGCCCGGCGCGCGCCCCGACCCGCCACGCACGCCTGCGCGGTATATGATGGCCGACCCTCGGAGGTCAGCCGATGCGGCCCCTGATGCTGGCGGATCCGGCGCTGTCCATCGCCATCGCGCTCGCCGCCGGAGTCCTGGCGCAGTCCCTGGCCCGCCACCTGCGGATCCCGGGGATCGTGCTGCTCCTGGGAGCCGGACTGCTCCTCGGCCCGGACCTGATCGGCATCGTCCGACCTGGGAGCCTCGGCATCGGCCTCCAGACCCTGGTGGGGTTCGCCGTCGCGGTCATCCTGTTCGAGGGAGGGATGAACCTCAACCTGCGCCGGCTGAGACACGAGGCCAGGAGCATCCGCCAGCTGGTGACCCTCGGCGCCCTGGTCACCGCCGTGGGCGGCAGCCTCTGCGCCCGGCTGATCCTCGGCTGGGGGTGGACCGCGTCGATCCTCTTCGGGACCCTGGTGATCGTGACCGGCCCCACCGTCATCAACCCGCTCCTGCGCCGTCTCCGGATCAACCGCAACCTCGCCACGGTCCTGGAGGCGGAGGGCGTCCTGGTCGACGCCATCGGCGCGATCCTCGCCGTGGTGGCGCTGGAGGTCGCCATCAGTCCCTCGCGCGGCGCGCTCGCCTTCGCGGCCTGGGATCTGGTCTCACGCCTCGGGTTCGGGCTGGCGCTCGGCCTCGCGGGCGGCTTGCTCATCGCCTTACTCCTCCGGCCGGAGAGGGTCGTCCCGGAGGGGCTCGAGAACGTCTTCACGCTCTCGCTGGCGCTGGCCTTCTTCCAGGTGAGCAACGCCGTGCTGCCGGAGACCGGCATCGTCACCGTCGCCGTCGCCGGAATGGTGGTCGGCAACGTCCGGACGCGGGCGCTCGACGATCTGCGCGAGTTCAAGGAACAGCTGACCGTGCTCCTGATCGGGATGCTGTTCGTGCTGCTCGCCGCCGACGTGCGGATTGAGGAGGTCGTCTCGCTCGGATGGCCGGGCGTGACGACGGTGCTGGCCCTCATGTTCGTGGTGCGACCGCTCAACATCCTCATCGGCACGCTCGGCTCGGACCTCAAACTCAGGGAGAAGGCGTTCCTCTCATGGATCGCTCCACGGGGCATCGTGGCGGCGGCGGTCGCGTCGCTGTTCGCCCAGGCCCTGTCGCGGGAGGGGATCCCGCTCGGCAACGAACTGCGCGCCATGGTCTTTCTGGTGATCGCCGTGACCGTCCCGGCCCAGGGCCTGACCGGGGGCCTTCTGGCCCGGGCGCTGGGCCTGCGCCGCCCCTCCGACTCCGGCTACGTCGTCCTCGGCGCCAACGAGCTCGGCCGCGCGCTCGGCCGGGTGCTGCGCGGGTCCGGGCAGGAGGTGGTCCTTCTGGAGTCGAACCCGGACTCGCTGCGCGCGGCCGAGGAGGAAGGGTTTCGCGTCCTGTTCGGGACCGGCCTCTCCGAGAGCCTGCTGCAGCGGGCCGAGCTCGACGGTCGGGCCGGATGCCTGGCGGTGACGCCGAACGACGGCGTGAACCTCTTGTTCGCGAGGAGGGCCCGGGAGCAGTTCCGGGTGCCGCGGGCGTGGGTCGCCCTGCGGCACGGTCACCTGTCGGTGACCAAGAAGATGGTCCTGGAGGCCGGCGCCGCCATCCTGTTCGGCGAGCCGAGAAACCTGGAGCTCTGGACGCTGTGGCTCGAGCGCCGGCAGGCGGCCGTGGAGTGCTGGCGGCTGGCGGGGAAGGACGCTCCCGACACCCAGACGCGGCAGATGCACGAGGAGCTCGCGAGCACGATGCTGCCCCTCGCGGTGCGGCGCGGCGGGAAGGTCCTCCCGATGGACCATGAGACGACCTTCCGCGCCGACGACGAGCTGGTCGCGCTCGTCCTGCAGGAGCGGCGGCCCGAGGTGGCCGAGTGGCTGCGGCTGCGCCGATGGCGGCCGGCGCCGGAGGAGCCGGCGCCCGAGACGGCCGCGGTACGGAGCGCCCCCCCCTCCCCCGGCCCGGCCGGCGCGTGAATCCCCTCCCCGGCGGCGACCCGTCTCCCATTGGAGATAATCTGGTTGACCCGTGCCCGCTTCCGGAGTATGTGGTGCACGAACCGCTCCCTGACAGCGAGCGTCCCTCAGCTCGGTCCGTTCCTCCCCCCGGGCCGCGCCGCGACCCCGCGGCGGGGTGGGTCCGATGCAGCCCGAAGAGCTGTTCGCGAGGCACCGCGGCCGCGTGATCGAGATCGCGCGAAGGTACAGCCGCTTCGGCGTCCCGCTCGAGGACCTCATCAGCGAAGGTGCCATCGGCCTGCTGGAGGCGGCCCGGCGGTTCGACCGGCGGCGCGGCACCCGATTCCTCACCTGCGCCACCTACTGGATCCAGAAACGGATCCTCGGCGCCCTCGACCGGCAGATACGTGTGGTGTGCCTGCCCGACTACCGCCTGAAGAAAATGCGCCGGATGGCGGCGATCGAGCGAACCCTGTCCCAGGAGCTGGGGCGCGGGCCCACGGCCGACGAGGTCGGCGCCCGCCTGCGGCCTCTTCCGGTATGGAGGCGGACCGGCGGGCAGGTCCGGATCTCGGAGATCCGGATCGATCACGGATCCGGTCCGGCCGGGGAAGGGCCCCGGGAGCTGTCCGACGCCCGCGCGGTCAGCCCGGAGGAGCGCATGATCTACGACGAGAACTCGTGCCTCGTGCGCGAGGCCCTCGACGTCCTGGACCCGCGCGAGCGGGCCGTGATCGTCGGCCGGTTCGGGCTCGCCGACGGCCGCATCCGCTCCCTGCGCGAGGTCGGCGCCCGGCTGGGACTCAGCCGCGAGGGGGTCCGCAAGGTGGAGCTGAGCGCCCGTGCCCGGATCGGCCGCTACCTCGCCGCCCGGCTGGGCGCCGCAGGTGCCCCGCCCCGCCGTCCGCTCCGCAGGACCGTCTGACGCCGCGCCCGCGGCCGGGTCCGGGCTTGCGCCGGCCCTTGCGCCGGCCGGGCTATAATGGCCGTGAGGCCGGCGCCTTCCCCCTCGCCCGGAGCCGATGTTGTCGCTGACGAACAGCCCTCAATCCCGCCGCGTCGGACCCGCTCTCGCGCTGCTGATCGTCGCCGGTTGGCCCGCCGTCGGTTCCGCCCGGGCCTCCGGGGGATCGGACGCTGCGGCGCCGATCACGAGCCGGGAGCAGATGGAGGCCGTCTTCGATCGGTTCTTCAACCTCGGCCTCGACCTCGAGCACCCCTTAGAGGTGCGGGGGCTGCGGCTGGTCAGGGACGCGCTGGAGCTCCGGCTCGAGAAGGGGATCGTCTACCTCTCGCATCCGCTCTCGGGCGAGGTGACCGGGGCCCTGTTCATCGGAGAGGGGCGAATGACGCTGACTCCCCCGAGCCCGATGGAGAGGAAATCGCTCAGGAGGGAGTACGGCGGCGAGACGGTGGACGAGCCCTTCACGGAGGCGATACTGAGGTTCGACGACGGGACGGATAAGGAGATCCTCGCCGCCGCCGGGCCGGGCCGGGCCGCCGCCGGTGGCCCCGAAAGGCTCTGGAGGGCCCGCAACCGTATCCTTTACGGCTCCGAGGATCTGCAGATCGACTTCCTGGAGAGCCGAATCAGCGGACTGGGCGGACGGGACTTCTTCCTCGCGGACCTGCACACGCTCCGGCAGAAATGGATCAGCTTCACCTACAGGGGGCGGAGCAGCCTCGAGGTCTCCCTGGCCCGCGAGCGGGCGACGGGTGCGGCCGGGAAGCGGTGGTACGAGCCGTGGTGCGTCTTCCACAAGCGGGCCGATTACAACGACGAGGGGTACTACGACCTCATGCCCGAGTCCGACTCCAAGGATCCGGTCGCCCTACGCCACGTCGAGATGATCGTGGAGATCCCGGACACGAAGACGGTGCGCGTGGACGCGACGAGCCGGGTGGAGGCGCTCGTCGAGGGGGTCCGCGCCGTCCGCTTCGACCTGGTCAACAACCTCGGCGGTCCCGACTGGGAGGACCAGGCCCGACGGGTGAACGTGGAAGCGGTCGAGGACGGCGACGGAACGCCGCTGCCCCATCTCCACAAATGGCACCAGCTCCTCGTCCTTCTGCCCCGCCCGCTGTCGCGGGGAGAGCAGACGCGTATCCGTGTCAGGGCGAGCGAGGACACGATCATCCAGCTCACCCCCAAGTCGTACTGGATTTACACCACCTATCCCTGGTTTCCGCAGATCGGCCACGGCGGCGGCCGGTACACCTTCGACTGGACCGTCAAGGTGGCCAAGCCGATGATGGCCGTCGGGTCGGGCGAGCTGGTGCGCGAGTGGGAGGAGGAGGGCATGAACTGCGGGCGGTGGCGGAGCACCGCGCCGGTCCACTTCGCCTCCTTCATCTTCGGCGAGTTCAAGGTTACGACGGGGGCCTACCGTCGCGCGCCGCCCGCTTCCGGAGAGGTGGCCCTCCGGCTTTACTCCATCAAGGGCGGCAGGGTCGCCGCCAAGGGCAAGAAGGAGAACATCCTGTTCAACATCGAGCAGGGACTGAGGAGCTTCGAGGCCATCTTCGGCCCGTTCCCGTACGAGGATCTGGACATCGCACAGATGGAGCCGCTGCTCGGCTTCGCCCAGAGCCCGGCCGGCCTCCTGCTCTTGAACTGGGTCATCCGCGGCGGCGGGGGCGGCGGGACGGCCGACCAGGTCATCTTCCACGAGCTGGCCCATCAGTGGTGGGGCAACCAGGTCGGCTGGGTCGGTCCCGAGGACGACTGGATCAGCGAGTCCTGGGCCGAGTACGCCGCCGGCCTCATCACCGAGGGGATCGACAGGAAGAAGTTCCGCGAGAAGCTGCGGGAGTGGAAGAGGGAGGCCCGGCAGGTGGACGCCAAGGCCACGATCGCCAACGCCTACCACGTCCCGCAGGCCCGGACCGGCCTGCTCTACTCGAAGGGGCCGTACGTCGTGCACATGTTGCGCACCTGGATGGGGTGGGAGAAGTTCACGCGGCTCACCTCCACCCTGCAGTCGAAATACAAGGATCGGGAGATCAACACCGACACCATCGCCCGGGAGGCGAGCGCCCTCATGGGATACGACATGTTCCCGTTCTTCGACCAGTGGGTCCGCGATCAGGGGATCCCCACGATCCGTTACAGCTGGTCCGCGAAGGAGGAGCCGGACGGGAGCTTCCTGGTCACGGTCCGGGCTCGCCAGGAGGACCGGGAGAACTTCAAGTACATGATGGTCCCGGTGTCGCTCGACTTCGGCAAAGGGGATCCGGTCGTGCTCATGAAGCCGATCCTGAAGCCCGAGGTGACGATGCAGTTCAGGGCCCCGGCGCGGCCCAGGGAGATCCGGCTCGACGACGAGAACACGCAGCTGGCCGACTTTATCCGCGTGAGGAACTGAGCGAAGGACATCCCGGACGGGCCTGCCCGCGCGACCTCGCGCCCCCGGGCCGGCACCGTGCGGAGGCTCAGCGAGCCCGGCCCAGCCTCCAGGTGAAGCCGTCGGCGAGGTTCGCGTGCGTGGAGCCCGCGACGACGTCAAGCGGGACGCCCGGATACAGTGCGTTCCCGGTGAAAAGCGCGGGAGTCGAATCGTGAGGATCCGAGCCGCTGGGCTGGCCACTCTGCTGTGCGCCGCAGGTCTCGGCGGCCTCGCGTCGCCCTCGGCCGCCACGCCGCGCCCCGAAGACCTGCGGGTCGATCGGGGGCGGATCGAGCGCCACATCCTCAAGCTGTCGAGATTCGGTCGCGATCCGGAGGGCGGCGTGAGCCGGGTCGCTTACAGCGAGGCCGACATCGCCGGGCGGGCCTATGTGAAGGACCTCATGCGGCTATCGGGGCTGAAGGTGCGCGTGGACCCCGCGGGGAACATCATCGGCCGGAGGGAAGGACGCGAGGCCGGCCTCCGGCCCATCCTGTTCGGGTCGCATATCGACTCGGTCCCCGGCGGCGGCAACTACGACGGCGACGTCGGGGTGATCGGGGCGATCGAGTGCGCCCGCGTGCTCCACGACCGGGGATTCACCACCCGTCACCCGCTGGAGGTCGTCGTGTTCGCGGACGAGGAGGGGGGGCTCGTCGGCAGCCGGGCCATGATCGGCGACCTGACGGGTGAGGCCCTCGACGTCGTGAGCCACGGCGGCCGAACGGTGCGGGAAGGGCTGCGGGCCATCGGCGGGGATCCCGACCGGCTCGGGGAGGCGCGTCGCCGGAAGGGCGAGATCGAGGCCTTCCTGGAGCTGCACATCGAGCAGGGGTCTATCCTCCACGACCGGGGAGTCCCGATCGGTGTGGTCGAGGGGATCGTGGGGATCAACTGGTGGGACGTGACCATCGAGGGGCTCGCCAATCACGCCGGCACCACGCCGATGAACCGGCGCCGCGACGCCTTGCTCGCCGCGGCTCACCTCGTCCTGGCGGTCAACCGCGTCGTCACCGGGACGCCGGGCCGGCAGGTCGGCACCGTGGGACGGATCCGCGCGGAGCCGGGGGCCCCCAACGTCATCCCGGGCCGTGTGGTGATGAGCCTCGAGCTGCGGGACCTGTCCTCCGCGAAGATCGCCGCCGTGTTCGACGCCGTCCGCGAGCAGGCCCGCGCCATCGAGGAGCGTACGGGCACGACGATCCGTTTCGATCCGATCGACGCCACGGCGGAGCCGGCCCTGACGGACGCGCGGGTACGGGACCTCATCGCCGAGTCGGCGCGGGCGCTCGGACTCGACTACACGGTGCTGCCCAGCGGCGCCGGCCACGATGCTCAGGACATGGCCCGCATCGCGCCGACCGGGATGATCTTCGTGCCCAGCGTCGGCGGCGTCAGCCACTCTCCCGACGAGTTCACCCGCCCCGAGGACATGGCCAACGGCGCCAACGTCCTGCTCCAGACGATCCTTCGGATCGACGCGGGCGGGCTCGGGGCGTCGCCCCGCTAGCGCCGGGCGGGCGCGGGCTCAGTCCCCCACTCCGAGGTTCAGGTACTGCAGCTCCTGGAAGAGCTCGGTCTCCTCATATTCGTGCTGCGCGATCCGGTCGAGGATCGACAGCGTCCAGCGGCGCAGGCGCGGGCTCTCGGGGCTCTTCCCCTCGGAGTAGATCATCGCCGCCCCGAGGAGCTCCCGCAGCTCGGCCAGGATCCGGTCGTGCTCGTTGCGCAGCATCTTGATGGCGCGGATCGCCGGCGGGTGCCTGGTCTCGATCTCCTCCAGGAATCCCGACCTCTCCTCCTCCCGGAAGTGGCGGAACACGCTGTCGTGCAGATGGAGCAGGTCACCCGCCAGGGTGCTGGCCCAGGTGTGGCTGCCCCGCTGACCGATCTCAGGACGCGGCCTGTCGAGGAACCGCTTCATCTCCTTGATGAGGCTGCGCAGCTCGCGGTGCTGCTCCAGCACGTCGTCGAAGCGCGTATCCGCGCCGATCTTGGTCTCGACCATGATGCCACCTCCTACCCGCCAGTCGCCGGGTCGGGCGCGCCGGCCGCTCTGGGGCCCGGCCCGGGCCGGACGCTGTTGCTCCCGCACCTCGGGCAGGCCCGCTCGACCACCTGTTTCGGGTCGTACTCCACCGGGAAGCGGTGTCCGCAGCGCAGACACTCGAAGCTCTTCATGGCCATCGCGGCTCTCCTCTCCCCGGGGCCGGAGCGCTCAGCTCGCGACCGGCACCTTGGCCGGGGGCCGGCCGGGGACCGGCGGGTGTTTCCCCAGGATCCGCCTGGTCTCCTCCGCCTCCTCGGGCGTGACCTTCTTGAGCAGGATATCGAGCTCCTGCATCACCCGCGCGAACCTGGAGCCCTCGGCGGCGCTGATCCACTCGAGCTGTAGTCGCTGCGGGCGGATGCCCAGCTTCTCCATCCTGCTCCAGACCTTCTCCACGCGCCGCTGGGTCCAGGTAACCGCGTTGATGTAGTGGCAGTCGGCGAAGTGGCAGCCGGACACCAGGACGAGCGGAGCGCCCCTGCGGAACGCGTGCCAGATGAACTCCTCGTCGACGCGCCCGCTGCACATCGTCCTTATGAGACGGACCGACGGCGGGTACTGCATCCGCGAGGTCCCCGCGGTGTCGCCGCCCGCATACGAGCACCAGTTGCAAGCGAAGGCCACGATCTTCCGCATCGGCTCTTCGCAGAGGATGGCATCGATCTGGGCCAGGATCTGCGCGTCGGAGAAGTGCCGCATGGAGATCGTGTCGGTGGGGCACTCCGCCGCGCAGGTGCCGCACCCGGCGCACGCCGCCTCGATGAACTCGGGGTAGCGGCCCTCCTTCTTGTTGGGGGCGGTGATGGCGTTCAACGGGCAAACGCGGGTGCAGCGTCCGCAGAAGTTGCACCGCACGGGGTCGAACAGGGCGGTGATCGCCTCGACGCGCACCTTCCCGGCGCTGAGGAGGTTGGCGGCGCGAGCGGCCGCGGCGCCGGCCTGCGTCACGCTGTCCTTGATGTCCTTGGGGGCCTCGACGCAGCCGGCGAAATGGATCCCCCGGGTCGGGGCGTCCACCGGGCTGAGCTTGGGGTGCGCCTCCATCACCAGGCCGTCCGGCGTGCGGGAGAGGGTCAGGGCCCGGTCGAGGCCGTGGCCGCCGTCGCCCCCGTTCCGGCGCGGGATCAGCCCGACGGCAAGCACCAGCATCTCCAGCCGGTGGCGCTCCAGCTCGCCCGTGGTGGTGTTCTCCACGTGGACGATCAGGTCGCGCGATGCGGGCTCCTCTTCCACCAGCCCCGGCAGGCCCCGGACGTAGCGCACCCCGGCCTCGCGGCTGCGCCGGTACATGTCCTCGAACCCCTTCCCGGACGCCCGGATGTCCACGTAGAAGACGGTGGAGCGGACGTCGGGGTAGTGCTCCGAGATCTGCAGCGACTCCTTGATGGTGTTCATGCAGCAGATGTTGGAGCAGTACGGAACGCCGCGCTCCTCGCACCTCGAGCCGACGCACTGGATGAAACCGACGCTCCTCGGCACCCTCCGGTCGGACGGGCGGACCAGGCGGCCCGCGCTCGGGCCGCCGGCGCAGATGAGCCGCTCGAACTCCATGCTCGTGATCACGTTCGGGTAGCGGGCGTAACCGTACTCGTCGGCCTCGCGCGGGTCGTAGACCTCCATCCCCGTGGCCAGGACGATGGTCCCGACCGGGATGTCCAGGATCTCGGGCTGCATGTCGAAGTCGATGCACTTCTTCTCGCAGACGTCCAGGCAGCGCCCGCACGCGATCGGCTGGCTGCCGAGGCAGGCCTGCATGTCCAGGGCGTAGGCAGAGGGGACCGCCTGCGGGAAGGGGGAGTAGATCGCCTTGCGCGAGGAGAGGCCCTGTTGGTACTCATCGGGGACCACCACAGGGCAGACCCTGGCGCACTCGCCGCACGAGTTGCAGTCCGCCGCCACCACGTAGCGCGGGCTCTTCCGAACGCGGACCCGGAAGCTGCCCACGAATCCGCTGACGTCCTCGACCTCCGAACTAACGAGGAGCTTGATCCGGGGATGTCGACCGACATCCATCATCTTGGGGCCGAGGATTCATATCGAGCAGTCCATGGTGGGATAGGTCTTGTCGAGCGCGGCCATGATCCCGCCGATGGACGGTCCCCTCTCGACGAGGTAGACCTGGTGGCCTCCCGCCGCGATCTCCAGCGCGGCCTGGATGCCGGCGATGCCGCCGCCGATCACGAGCGCGGCGTCGCTCACCGGAAAGGTCTTCTCGTCCTGGCTCTCGAGCAGGCGGGCGCGCTGCACGGCGCTGCGCACCAGGTCCTTCGCCTTGCGTGTCGCGGCTCCCCTGTCCTCCATGTGCACCCAGCTGCAGTGCTCGCGGATGTTGGCCATCTCCATGAGGTAGGGGTTGAGGCCGGCATCCGCGACGCACTTGCGGAAGGTGGGCTCGTGGATCTTCGGGGTGCAGGACGCGATCACGACCCGGCTCAGCCTGTGCTCGGCGATCGCACGCCTGATCTCGTTCTGGCCGGGGTCGGCGCAGGTGTAACGATTCCGCACCACCTCCGCGACGTCGGGGAGGCCCCGGGCGAACCGCGCCACCTCCTCCGTGTCCACGTAGCCCGCTATGTTCAGCCCGCAGTCGCACACGAAAACGCCGATTCGCAGGGGCTCTCCGCTCATCGCACACCTCCCCCTTCCCGCTCCCTCGCGGCCGCATCCCCGCCCGTCCCGCGGTCCGATTCCAGCATCCCCGCCGCCAGGACGGTGAGGTCCCTGACCTCGATCGGCCTCTCCGCCCCGCCCCGGCGACGCTCCCCGGCCTGCGCGCACGAGAAGTGGATCAAGCACTTCGGGCAGGCCGTGACCAGCACGTCGGCGCCGGTGGCCGACGCGTCGCGGAGCCGATCCGCCTGCAGGCGCCTTGAGGTGGCGTCGCAGTGGATGAACCCGCTGGTCCCGCAGCACACCGCGTTCCGGCCGGTCCGGCCCATCTCCACCAGGCTAGCCCCGGGCAGCGCGGTCAGAACTCGGCGCGGCGCGTCGAAAACGCCCAGGTGTCGTCCGAGGCGGCACGGGTCCTGGTAGGTGAAGGTCCGCTCGCCCCCGCCCCGGAACCTCAGGTCCCCGGCCTCGATCCGCGCCGCCAGGAACTCCGCCAGGTGCTCGACGCGCGGCCGGTACCCGGGGACGATCTCGGGGTAGTCGAGGCGCCAGGTGCGGCAGCACTCGGCGCAGGTGGTCAGGATCCGCTTCACGCCGCGGGCGCTGAACGCCTCCGCGTTCGCCCTGGCGAGCGCCGCGAACGAGTCCCGCTCGCCGCCCCACAGGAGGTCGTGGCCGCAGCAGCGCTCCCGGGCCAGCAGCACCGGGGCGATGCCCGCCCGGTTCAGGACGCGGATCGCCGCGCGGGCGATGTCGAGCGGGCGCACTCCCGGATCGTCGCCGAAGTACAGATCGAAGAACGGGAGGCAGCCCACGAACAGCGCCACGTCCCCCTGCCCGGCGATCCTCAGCCCCTCGCCGACCCACTCCGCGTCCCGTCCGGGGACGTGCGAGCCGACCATCGACCGCGCGATCGACTGGAAGAGCCCGGCGTGAGGACAGGGCCTCCTCGACTCCCCGGGGATCATCTCCCGGAGCCCGCGGACGAACTCCGTGAAGCGCACCCCCTGCGGACAGCGAAGCTCGCAGGCGCCGCAGGTGAGGCAGCGCCGCACCCCCACGCCGCGCCCGCGGATCTCCTCCTCCATCTCGCGCCCCGCGATCCGGCGCGCGGAGAACCCGCCCGCCGCCGCGAGCGGGCACATGGCGGTGCACTTGCCGCAGTCGAGGCAGCGCCACACGCCGGCGGAGCGCCGGAGGGCCGTCAGCCGTTGCACGGAGCTCCCCCTCCCGCTCGCCCGGCGGCCATGCCCGCGGGCTCACTCACCGCCCCCATCCCGACGAGCCGGCCGATCGGCTCATCCAGGGAGTCGCGGGCCCGGTCGGGAGACCAGTCGGCGAGGATCCGCAGCGGGTTGCGTCCCATCGATCGCAGCATGGCGCGGGCGCGCTCCACCTGCTCCCACGCCAGGCGCGCGCCCGTCCCGAAGCGGCAGCGCTCCCTGTCGCAGCCGGCGACCAGCACGCGGCCGCCGCCGTCCCCCTGGAGCAGCTCCATGAGCATCCCCGCCTCCACCTGCCCGACGCAGCGGAACCGGATCACCTCAACGTGGACGCCGGCCCCGTCCAGCACCGGCTCCAGGGACCCCGCCCGCCGCTGGCAGGCGAGAACAACGTGACTCATGGGCGGCCCGGCCGGCCCCAAGCCCGACGCCAGCGCGTCGACGATCCTGCCGCCCCACCACTCCGGCGACAGGCTGCTCGCGGCGGCCGCCCCCGTCGGACAGATCGCCGTGCAGAGGTTGCACCCGCGGCACAGCGACGGCTCGATCCGCGCCCGGGGGGCGCCGTCCTCCGGCTCGAGGATCGACGCCGCCCGGAAGGGGCACACCTGCGCGCAGCGGGCGCAGGCGCGGCACCGCTCCTCCCGGATCCGCGCGCGCACCGGCAGCATCTCCGCCGCGAGACCGCCCCGGGCGTCGAGGTCGGCCGCCCGGCCCGACCCGATGTCGGGGAGCAGCCAGGCCCGCACGGGCCGGTCGGGATCGAGGGCCGAGGCGAGGCTCGCCGGGGCGCGCAGCAGCGCGGTCGAGCCCGGGGCCGCGGCGGGCCCGCGCACCATGACGTGACGCCTCTGGCAGGTCGTGGCGCAGATGCGACACTCCCCGCACGGCCCACACCGCAGGCAGCGGCGCGCCTCGGCCACCGCCTCGTGGCGCGTGTAGGCCTGCTCGACCTCGACGAACTCCCGCCCCGGGAGAGGGGCCGCCATCGCGGGCCGGATCCGCATCGCCTCCAGCGGAGCCGTGTCCGGCAGCTCGTACTCCGTCGGCGCATGTCGCTCGAGGCGCTCCTCGCGGGCGCCGGGGCGGCCGTCGGTCAGCAGGTGGCGGATCGACTCCGCGGCGCGGTGCCCCGCGGCGATCGCCTCGATGACCGTGGACGGACCGCTGACCACGTCGCCCGCGGCGAACACTCGGGCCAGCCTCGTCATCGAGGTCGCCTCGTCGACGACCAGACGGCCGTCCTCGACCCAACGCGTCCGGCCGCGCGACGGCAGGAACGCCAGGTCGACCTCCTGACCGACCGCGACGAACACGCGGTCCGCCTTGAGGCGGAACTCCGATCCTGGGATCCGGATGGGGCGGCGCCGCCCGCTGGAGTCCACCTCGCCCAGGCCGACCCGCACGCACTCCAGCCCCACCAGACGCCCGGCGTCGGACAGCACCCGGGACGGGGCGACCAGGAATCGGAAGCGGACCCCCTCCGCCTCGGCGGCCTCGATCTCCTCCGCGCCGGCCAGCAGATCCTCCCGGGCCCGCCGGTAGAGGATCTCGACCGCGTCGGCCCCGAGGCGCACAGCGGTGCGCGCCGCCTCGACCGCCGTCGAGCCGCCGCCGATCACCAGCACCTTCCTCCCGAGCCGGGGGCGCTCCCCGGCGTTGATCCGGCGCAGGAACGCCAGGGCGTCCGTCACCGCGGCACAGCCTCGCGCTCCCGGGACATCGAGCCCCCGGCCCGCCTGCGCCCCGACGGCCAGCAGGACCGCCCTGTAGTCCTGCCGCAGCAGCTCCTCCAGGTCGAGGTCGGTCCCCAGCCGGGTCCCGGTGCGGATCCACACGCCGGCGCGGACGAGGACCTCGATCTCGGCATCGAGGATGTCCCGAGGCAGCCGGCAGGCGGTGATGCCGTAGCGCAGCATCCCGCCCGGATCCGCCTCCGCCTCGAACACGGTGACCGGGAACCCGGCGAGGCGCAGGTCGTAGGCGGCGGTCAGCCCGGCCGGCCCGGAGCCGATGATGGCCACCCTGGCGGGACGCTCGGGGCCGGTGGGCGGCGCCGGCAGCGGGAGCTCTCGCTCCCGGTCGGCGACGAAGCGCTTGAGGGCGCGGATGGCGATCGGCTCGTCGATGCGCCCGCGCCGGCAGGCCGCTTCGCACGGATGGCTGCAGATCCGTCCGCAGATGCCCGGCAGGGGGCACCGGCGGCGGATCACCTCGAGCGCCTCCGCGAACCGCGCCTCGGCGATCAGCGACACGTAGGCCTTCACCTGCACGCCGGCGGGGCAGGCCCGGGCGCAGGGAGAGGGCCGGATCCGGCGCACCGGGAAAGGCTGGGGCTGGAGGGCCGGGACCAGGAGCCCGGGATTCGCGCCCTCTCCGCCCGCCGCCCCCGGGGCCAACGCCGAGAGAAGCGTGCCGGCCCTCACGCGCCGACCTCCTCGAGGTTGCGCTCCGAGACCGCCGAGCGTCCGATCGCCAGGCCGCGGTCGAATGCGGTCAGGTTCAGCGTCTCGGTTCCCGAGGGGACCGAGGTGCGGATCGCCTCGCGCACCGACTCGGGCGCCACGATCCCGGTGGTGGCCGCGAACAGCCCCACCATGACCATGTTGGCGGCGATCCTCTTGCCGAGCCGCTCGGCGGTACGGGTGGCCGGCCCGCCAAGGATGCGGATCCGCCGGTCCACCCCGGGGGTGACGAGGGAGTCGTCGATCAGCGCCAGGCCGCCGTCGCGCACCTCGCGCGCGAACCGGCGGAAGGCATCCTGGGACATCGCCACTAGGACGTCGGTGCGGCGGACGTACGGGTACGCCACCGGGGCGTCGGAGAGGATGAGCTGGGCGCTGCAGGCGCTGCCCCGGGCCTCGGGGCCGAAGCTCTGGTTGAGCGTGGCGTGGCGGCCCTCGAGGACGGCGACCGCCTTGCCGATCACGTAGCCGGCCAGGATGACCCCCTGGCCCCCGAAGCCGCTGATCCGGATCTCGGTCGTCGCCATCGCCGCTCCCTTCCGGCCTACGCGTCCCTGAGCGCCCTCCGGTCGGCCCGCACCGTCTGGGTGACGTCGATCCTGTGGTACGCCTCGCCCAGCGCGGCCTTCATGCTGCGGTCGAGGGTGTCCTGGAGGGTCGGCTTGTCGATGTCGACGAACGTGCCGACGGTGATCCGGCCGCCGAGCTCGATCTCCACGCTCTGGGGCGAGGCCCCGTGACGGACCTCGCACCGGGCCCGGAACTCGCGCATCCGATCGAGGCCGGTGCCGAGCTTGTTGCGGCGCGTGTACAGCGTCGGACAGGGGCTGATCACCTCCACGAACGAGAAGCCGCGCTTCGAGAGCGCCTCCTCCATCGAGCGGATCAGGCGGCGCACGTGGAGGGTGGTCCAGCGGGCCACGTAGACGGCGCCGCAGCTCGCGGCCAGCCCGGGAAGGTTGAAGGGGTGCTCGAAGTTGCCGTAAGGGGTGGTGGTGCTCAGCGCGGTCAGCGGGGTCGTCGGCCCCACCTGTCCACCGGTCATGGCGTAGTTGAAGTTGTTCACGCAGATCACGGTGAGGTCCATGTTGCGACGGGCCGCGTGGATGAAATGGTTGCCGCCGATCGCCACCAGGTCCCCGTCGCCGCTGAACACCACGACCTTGAGCGCCGGGTTCGCCATCTTCAGCCCGGTCGCGAACGGGATCGCCCGTCCGTGGGTGGTGTGGAACGAGTCGAGGTTCACGTAGCCGGCGACCCGACCGGAGCAGCCGATCCCGGAGACGATGGTCACCTTGTCCGGGTCCAGCTTCAGCCGGGTGAGGGCCGCGGTGAAGCAGGACACCGCCGCGCCGATCCCGCACTCGGGGCACCAGATGTGAGGCAGCCGGTCCGAGCGGACCAGATGCTCCCAGGGATAGCCACGCCGCGCCCGCCGGGGCTGCGCCGCCGGGGCCGTCCTCATGAGGTCACCTCCACGATCGCCTCGTAGATCCGCCGCGGGTCGTGAACCCACCCCCCGGCGTGGGGCACCCGGACGGTGCGCGCCGCCCCGGCCGCACAGCGCTCCACCTCCAGCGCGATCTGTCCCAGGTTGATCTCGGGCACCACGAAGCCCCGGATCGACCCGGCCAGCCCGCGCACCCGCTCCTCCGGGAACGGCCACAGGGTGATCAGGCGCAGCTCGCCGACCGGGCGGCCCTCGTCGCGCGCCCTCTGGATGGCGGCGCGGGCGACGCGCGTGGTGATGCCGTAGGTGAGCACCACAGCCTCGGCCCCCTCCGTCTCCGACTCCTCCAGCCGGACGATGTCCGCGGCGTTCCCGCGGATCTTCCGGACCAGCCGTGGGACCAGCGCGTCTTGCGCCTCGGCCGACATCGCCGGGTAGCCGCGCTCGTCGTGCGTGAGGCCGGTGCTGTGGATCCGGTAGCCGTCGCCGGCGACGACCATGTCGGGCACCAGGTCCGGGCCGGGCCTGTAGGGGAGGTACTGCCCGGGCGGCTGTTTCGACAACCGCCTGGGCTCGACCAGGATGTCCTCCGCCGGCGGGATGATCACCTTCTCGGTCATGTGGCCGACGCACTCGTCCATCATGAGGAGCGTCGGGACCCTGTACCGCTCGGACAGGTTGAACGCCTCGATGGTGAGGTCGAAGGCCTCCTGCGGCGAGATCGGCGCCAGCGCGATGATCTCGTAGTCGCCGTGGGATCCCCATCGGGCCTGCATCACGTCGGCCTGCCCCACCATCGTCGGCAGCCCGGTGGACGGCCCTCCCCGCTGCACGTTGACCAGGACGCAGGGCGTCTCCATCATCACCCCCAGCCCGAGGTTCTCCATCATCAGCGAGAAGCCCGGGCCCGAGGTGCAGGTCATCGCCCGGGCGCCCCCCCAGGCGGCGCCCAGCACCGCGGCCATCGCGGCCATCTCGTCCTCCATCTGCAGGAAGACGCCCCCGATCCGCGGGAACCGCCGCGCGATCCGCTCGGCGATCTCGGTGGACGGGGTGATCGGGTAGCCGGCGAAGAAGCGGCACCCGGCGGCCAGCGCCCCCTCTGAGCAGGCGTGGTCGCCGTCGAGGTAATGCGCCCCGGTGAGCACCACGGCAGGGTCAGCCTGCACGGGCCGCCTCCGTGAAGGTGATCTCCTCCACGCCCATGGCGAACTCGGGGCACAGCAGCTCGCAGAGGCGGCAGGCGGTGCAGCTCTCAGGAGCGACGACGTCGGGCGGGTGGTACCCTTTGGCGTTGAAGCGATCGGACAGCGCGAGGACCCGACGCGGGCAGAACTCTACGCAGTAGCCGCACCCCTTGCACCGCTCCTCCAGGACGTGAACCTCCCCGCGGATGCGCGGGATGTCCCGGGCGTCCAGCGGGACCCTCCAGAACCTCGTGGACGTCTCCGCGCTCACCTCGAACCCTCCGCGTCCCGCTGCCCCGGACGGTTGCGCGCCCGGATCTTCTCGTAGGGGCAGTTGCCGAGGACGTGCCCGATCGGACAGCGCTCCTGGCAGTAAGCCGCGCAGCGCAGGCAGTAGCCGTCCTCCGGGCTCTCCCTCTCGAACAGCAGCACGGAGAATCGCTCCAGGAGGCGGGCGAGCTGATCGATCTCGTCCGGGCGGAATTTGCTCAGGACGGGGGCCAGCCGTTCCGCCTTCAGCCTCTCGTACCGGCGCACCAGCCGGTGTCCCCTCTGGCTCGCCGACAGCAGCGTGGCCCGCCGATCCCCCTCCGACGGGGCGCGCGTGACGAGCCCCAGCCGCTCCAGTTTGTCGATGTTCTTGGTGGCCGCCGGCGAGCTGACGCCGAGGAACTCCGCCACCTCTCCCACTTGGTGGCGACCGTTGAGGGCGATGAGCTTCAGGAGGTGGAACTGCGGGAGGGTCAGCGGATCCGGGCTGACCTCGCCGAGGTACCGGGCCTCCAGGATCTCCCTGACCGCCGCGCTGAAGACGTGGCTGTAGCGCAGCAGCCGGCGCAGGCGCGCCGGCTCGGGGCCTCGCCCCTGCTCGGGGCCTTCCGTGTCCTGAGGCGGAGTCCGTTGCGCCGGCATATTAGTTAACAGGGTTATATTATAATTGGGTTACTTATACCCCGCCTGCGCATCCGGGTCAAGCCCGTGCCCGAAGAAAGTGCGGGTCGCGGCGGCCCCGGCCGCCTCCGAGCGACGCGCACGTGTGGCCTTGCGGCGCGGGGGCGGCCCCCGTACCATATCGCCCGAGCATCAACCACGGGAGAAGCGTCCGATGCGGCGCAGCGGGCGGCGCCCCGCCGAACTCGCCCTCCTCCTCATCGTCGGCCTGTCCCCGCTCGGCTGCGGCGATCTGCCATGGTCCCGGGCCGACTACGACATCATCCTCCGCGGCGGGACGATCTACGACGGCAGCGGGCGGCCCCCGGTCGTCGCCGACCTCGGCATCGACGGCGATCTCATCGCCGCGATCGGCGACCTGGGCGACCGCAGAGGGGTCCGGGAGATCGACGTCGCCGGCCTCGCCGTCGCCCCGGGGTTCATCAACATGCTCTCCTGGTCGACCGACTCGCTGATCCTGGACGGCCTATCGCAGAGCGAGATCCGGCAGGGTGTGACCCTGGAAGTCTTCGGCGAGGGCGTCTCCTACGGGCCGGTCAACGACGTCGTGAGGCGTTACCTCGTCGAGCAGCGGCCGCCGGAGATCGATTTCGAGATCGAGTGGGAGACGCTCGGAGGGTACCTCGAGCATCTGGAGGCGCGCGGCGTCTCGACCAACGTGGCGTCGTTCGTCGGCGCCACCACCGTTCGGGTCCACGTGCTGGGGTTCGAGGACCGTGCACCCACCGCTGAAGAGCTCGACGCCATGCGCGACCTCGTCCGGAGGGCGATGGAGGAGGGAGCGCTGGGGCTGGGCTCCTCACTGATCTACGCGCCCGCCTTCTACGCCGGGACGGAGGAGCTGATCGAGCTGGCGCGGGTCGCGGCCTCCTACGGCGGCCTGTACATCTCCCACATCCGCAGCGAAGGGGAGGGGTTGCTGGAGGCGGTGGACGAGCTCATCCGGATCGCCGGGGAGTCGGGCGCCCGGGCCGAGATCTACCACCTCAAGGCGGCCGGGCCCTCCAACTACGACAAGCTCGAGGAGGTGATCGAGAAGGTGGAGGCGGCGCGCGCCGGCGGGCTGCGGATCGGCGCCGACATCTACACCTACAACGCCGCCGGCACCGGCCTGGACGGGGCGATGCCGCCTTGGGTCCAGGAGGGCGGCTTCGAGGCGTGGACGGCGCGGCTGCGCGACCCCGGCATCCGGCGGCGCGTCGCCCGCGAGATGAACGCGGCCACCCGGGACTGGGAGAACCTCTTCGCGCTGGCCGGGCCGGAAAACATGCTCCTGGTGGCTTTCCGCAACCCCTCGCTGCGCCGCCTGTCCGGCCGAACGCTCGCGGACGTCGCCGCGGAGCGCGGCGCCTCTCCGGCCGACACCGCCATGGACCTGGTGGTCGAGGACGGCAGCCGGGTGGGCACCGTTTACTTCCTGATGTCGGAGGAGAACGTGCGGCGCAAGGTCGCCGTCCCCTGGGTGAGCTTCGGGTCCGACGCGGCGTCGCAAGCTCCCGAAGGGGTCTTCCTGGAGTTCATCCCTCACCCGAGGGCGTACGGGACCTTCGCTCGGCTCCTGGGACGCTACGTCCGCGAGGAGAGGATCATCACGCTCGAGGAGGCGATCCGCAAGCTGACCTCCCTCCCGGCCGCGAACCTCGGGCTCCGCCGTCGGGGCGCTCTCAGGAGAGGGTACTTCGCGGACATCGCGGTGTTCGACCCGGCGGCGATCCAGGACCACGCCACGTTCGAGAAGCCCCACCAGTACGCCACCGGGATGGTGCACGTCTTCGTCAACGGGGAGCAGGTCCTACGCGGCGGGGAGCACACCGGCTCCACCCCAGGGCGCGTGGTGCGCGGCCCGGGCTGGGCCGGATGGGGGACGGACGGATGAAGGCCCCGCCGGCGCCGCGCCGCCGGCCTTTTCCCGTCACCGGGCGTATGCTACGCTGATGCGCATGTCGGGGCGCTACACCATCGGCCAGCTGGCGCGCGCCGTCTCGGTGCCGACGTCGACGGTGCGTTACTACGAGCGGATCCGCCTGCTCGAGCAGGACGGCCGCACCGAATCGAACTACCGGTACTACGGACCCGAGGCCCTGCGCCGCCTCCAGTTCATCCGCGCCGCCCAGGCTCACGGGTTCACGCTGCAGGACGTCGCCACCATGCTGGACCTTCGTGACGGCAGAACCGCCCCGTGCCGCGAGGTCCAGACCCTGATCGAGCAGCGCCTGGCCGACCTCGAGCAGCGGGTCAGACAGCTGCATCACCTGCAGGCCGTGCTCCGCGACTTCCTGAAGCTCTGCCTGCGCTCGCAAAGGACCGGGCGTTGCCGCGTGGTGGACGAGCTCGACGGCGCCGCCTCCCGGACCGCCGATCCCCTTCCCGCACGGTGGCCGGTGAGCCGCCGGGGCCGGCGATGATGTCGTAGCATCTCCGGCTCGCCTGGATCGGGCCTGACTCGATCGGTGCACCGCGGGCCGCAACCGCCACAGGAGGACCGATGACCGCCGGCACGCTCATCGCACGAGGTTCGGAGAATCGCACGGAACCCCTTTCCCGAGCACCGCTGGCGCTCGCAGCCCTGCTGGCCTTCGGGGCCGCCCTCGTCCCGGCCGGGTGCACGCCGGTCTCCCAGCAGCGGGAGGCGGCCCGGCCGCTGCCCGCCACGCCCGAGGAGCTCCTGACCGAGCTCAACGGCCAGAAGGAGAAGATCGACGCGGCGACCGTCCGGATGCTCGAGCGGATCGAGCAGTTCAACGCTTCCCGGCCCGCAGGAGCGCGGAAGATCCGGTTCGGCGAGCTGTTCGCCGAGGACCTCAGCGAGGACCAGCGCGGCGTCCTGAACGCCATGATCGCGGAGGAGCAGGATGTCTCCTACAGATCGCTGCTCGAGAGGATCATCGCCGACCGCGACCAGATCCGCGATCTGCAGGCGAAGGTGTTGCGCCTCGAGCAGGCGCTCCCCGACCAGTTCGTCCTGGTCCGCAAGGGAGACACGCACTACCGGCTGGCCACCGAGTTCCTGACCGCACGGGGGGGCGTCGACCGGTCGAGGATCGGGAAGCTGCTGGCCCGCGTCGACCTGACGGACGAGCTCCTGCCGGGGAACAAGGTCTGGTTCTTCTACGACGGCGAGAAGGCGACCTTCCGCACCTACGTCACTATGGGCGAGGCGGGGCGGACGCCGCTCGCGGTGCGGCGCGCCGCCATGCGGCATCTGATCTCGGAGAGGGACGCGGCTCGCGCGGCGGCCGCCAGCCTGGAGCGCGCCAGGGATCGGACGCTGGAGGAGGTGGCCGCTCTGGAGGGCGAGAGGACGAGACTCGAGGTCGACATCGCCGAGCTGCGGGAGAGGAAGGCCGACCTCGAGGAGAACGTCGGCCGCCTCGCCGGGGAGATCGAGTTCCGCGACAACGCCCTCTTTTACCACGCCGCCACGGTCCGCGACCTCAAGGACCAGGGGGTGATCACCCGTGTCCTGAAGCGCGCCCAGGACTTCAAGGGGATCGACTTCAACGCGACGCTCGACCTGAGGCGCCAGACGACCATCCGGCTGTCGCCGGAGAGGTTCGGGCTGGAGAGCATCAGCAAGGTCCTCGTCCTGCCGGAGATCTACCGCGAAGGGAGGGACTTCACCGTAGACCTGTCGGAGTCCTCCGGCGGCGCCCGGGTGGTCATCCTGGACTCGGATCGGTTCCGCGGCAAGGAGGTGATCCTGGCGGTCGGCGGGCGGGAGAGGGGCTAGCCGGCCCGCCTAGAGGCTGTTCAGGTAGCTCTGGAGGCGCTTCCTGTCCTGGAGGGACATCTGCACGAACTGCATGGCGATCTCGTGCCGTCGGATCTCCGGTTCCCCCGGACGCTCCGAACAACGCAGGACGCGCACGTCGCCGACGATGGTCGTCGGCTCCCGGAGGTCGCCCCCCTCGAGGGCCAGGCTCAGCCGCAGGTGCGTGCCCTTCTCCAGAGGCAGATTCGAGGCGCATCGCATGCCCCCGACGGCGACGTCCATGGTCGCCAGCCTGAGGCCGGGAGGGATGCCCGCCCCCGCCGCCCCGAGCACCTTGACCTCAAGGAGCGCCAGCGGGCGGTGGTGCCGCCGCTTGTCGTCACGATCGCCCATGGCTCCCCCTCGTGACCCGGCGCGCCTACAGCCTGCTGGGGCCGAGCCGGGGCGGATGGCAGATCATAGCATCCCGGCTGTCAGACCGCCCTGAGGATCGACACGAAGTACCCCCCCTCCCTGTCCGACCGATCCCTCGTCTGGTGGTAGACGTCCTCCATCACCCTCGAGCGGAAATACGACGACCGCGCGAATCGGAACAGCCGCGCCGCCCTCGCGCCCCCGACCGGGCGGCGCAGCGATCCCTCCTCGAACGCCGTGCGCATGCGGACCAGCTCGGTCAGCTCCCCGCGCGCCGCGTTCGAGTACTCGACCCGCACGCACGTCGCGCCCCGCTTGAGCAGTCGGCGGATGTTCCGCGAGATCTCCCTGTCCTCCATCAGCGACTCGAACAGCGACTCCGGATCCTGCGTGACCGTCTCCTCCTCGGGATCGGGCTCCCTCGCGGACGCCAACACCCGGGCTACGGCCGCGTCGCTCCCGGCCCCCGCCCGTCCTCCCGCGCTCCCGGCCCGGGCGGGGCGGGGCGGGACGATCTGAGGGAAGGCGTACACCACGAGGTCCGCGACGCCCCTGCGCAGGGTCGGGTCCGGCAGCTGCGTGTGGACGAGGGTGACCCTCCGCTCCACGGACGGCCCCAGCCTCCGGAGGCGCTCCCGGGCGAGACGGAGCATCAGCGCGGATCCGTCGATCCCCAGGAGGCGCGAGCGCGGGAAGACCCTGGCGAGGCGCGCCAGCAGCGGTCCCGAGCCGCATCCGTAGTCCACGATCGTGCCCGGCGTGCCGCGGACCGCAGAACGGGCGTACAGGGCGATCTTCCGGTAGGCGTAGGCGTGAGGCCGGTCGAGGCTCCGCATGAGCCACCACCGGCCGACGACGCGGTCGTAGGCTCGGCTCCCGAACCTGAGCTCCCGCTCGAAGTCGATCTTCTTGTAATGGACGGTCGTCCTTCGGCGCATCCGCTGGAGAATCCCGGCTCGCTCGGCCCGCCTGCGGGGGACAAGTCTACCCGCCCGCCCGGGCTCCCGCGTCGCGGGATCGTGGGCCGGCGCGCCCCGCCCTCGAGGCACGGCTTCGATCAGCCGGCGGCGCGCCGGAGGACGTCCTTGAGGACCGCCTCGACCTCCTGCGCCTCGATCGGGTGCACGAGGTAGTAGAAGATCGCCTGCTGGCGGGCCTGACGCTCGATCTCGAGGGAATCCTCCTCCGCGAGCACGATCACGGGGAGGTCGCTCCGGACGGCCCGGATCACAGGGATCACGTCGAGGTTGGCCAGGCTGCGGGTGCCGACCCCGACGAAGACGGCGACGGGCCGACGGGCGACCGTCTGGCGGGCCAGCTCGACCGGGCTGCCGACGGTCCCCAGAGCGACGCCGCACGCCTCGGCCGCCCGGCCGAGGGCCGCGAGGTCGTCCTCGCCGCGGCACAGAGCGAGCACCTCGGCGCGAGAAGAGTTGTCCACGCCACACCTCGCCGCGTGCGACGCGTCCGGGGGACCGCCGTCCGCCGCTACTCCTTCCCGGCCTTCGGCGACGGCGCGATCCTGCGGAGATAGGCGGTCAGGTGGAGCATGTCTCCCGGGTCGAACTTCGGCCAAGCGACCGCCTTCTCGGCCATCAGCTCGTGCATCTCTGGGGCGTGGTTCCACATGGCGGCGGACAGAGCTATCGGATCGGCCACCAGCTCGCTGCCCGAGAGGTCCATCGCCTCCGCCTCCGGCCCGGCGTGGCATGTCGCGCAGCCTCTCTCCCGGAACAGCGATGCGCCCCGATCCGGGTCCCCCTCGCCGCTGACGAAGCTGAGGAAGTAGAGATAGGCGATCAGGTCGGCCATCTCGGTCCTCTCGAAGTGGGGGAACGGGATCCCGAGCGCGCGCATCCTATCGTTCATCGCGTAGCTGTGGTTCCATAGGATCCCGCCGATCTCCGAGACCGTCATGTTGAGGGCCGATCGTCTCAGATCCGGACCGGCGCCCCCGCCGCCCGGATGATGGCACGTGGGACAACGCTTGATCTTGAAGACGGCGGCACCCCTCGAGGGGTCCGGCAGCGGCAGGAGCTCGACCCGGCGATCGCCGCGGATCGCCTCGGCGCGGACGTACGCCTGGATGTCGGCCATCTCGTCGCGGGAGAAGGTCGGGATGGCGGTGCCGCGGCCGAGCTGATCCCGCTGCATCACGGGCCCGGCGTTCCACATCGCCTGGGCCAGCGCCACCGAGGACGGGTAGGCCGAGAAGCGGTCCAGGGGGCCGCCCCGGGACCCGCCCCGCCCGCCGAGACTGTGACAGTCCGCGCACCTGTGCTGGGAGTAGGCCGCCGAGCCGCGTTCCGGGTCCCCGGGCTCGTCGAACAGCCTCAGATAGTAGAGATAGCTCAGGAGATCGGCCATCTCGCCCTGATCGAGGGTCGGCCACCGATGTCCCCGGGCGACCATCGCGTCGATCATGCGGGGAGTGTGGTTCCAGAAATCCCCAACCAGGTCCAGCCATCCCTTCCCCGCCACCGCCGTCGACATCTCCGGCCCGAGGACCCCTCCGTGGCCCCACACCGAGTGGCACCGCGTGCACAGCTTCTCGGACAGCAGCTGGCGGCCGCGGAACGGGTCGCCCTCGAGCGGTTGCCGCCCGGCCGCGGTGGCGGCGGCGACCCAGAGCAGCGACAGCGCGGCCGCCGCCGCGGCTCGCGACGCGCCCCGTCGGAGGGCGGTCCCCGCCGCGGCCCGTCCCGCCCCCGGTCCGGGCCGCCGCGCTCCCCGCACGTCGTCGATCATGAGCCGCCCACCCGAACCTCGTCAGGAAGGTAGCTCGCCACGCGCTCCGACACCTCGCGAACGGACTCCTCCCGCCCTTCCTGGATCTCCCAGAGCGAGATGATCGGGAAGAACTTGGTGGCCACCATGTACACGAGGATGAATCCGGAGAAAGTGGCCGCCATGATGGAGAGCTCCACCCAGGACGGGAGGTAACCGACCTGATGCATCTCGATCCTGGGATGGAGCGAGGTCGGGACCACGATGGTGAAGCGCTCCAGCCACATGCCGAGCACCACGAACCCGGACGCGACCGTCGTGCCCCGGACGCCGCGGGTGGCGCGGCGACACATCAGGGTCAGCGGCACCACGAAGCAGGAGGCCACCATCAGCCAGAAGAACCCGGCGTACGGCCCGCGGAGCTTGGACCAGAAGGTCGCCAGCTCCGCCTCCTCTCCTCCGTACCATGCCGTCAGGTACTCGGCGAAGGTGAAATAGGTCCACAACAGCGACATGAGCAGGAGCATGAGGCCCATGTTGTTGAAGTGGATGTCCTTGAAATAAGCCTCCAGACGGTACACCCGCCGCAGGATCGCCATCGCCAGGATGAGCGCCGCGATCCCCGAGTAGATCGCCCCCACGACGAAATACGGCCCGAAGATCGTGCTGTGCCACATCGGCCGCAGCGTCAGCGCGAAGATCCAGGCGATGACCGTGTGGACCGACACGGCGATCGGGATGACCGCCACCGCCAGGATCGCGATGAGCCTCTGCAGCACCGCGCGGGCGCGCGGCGTGTCGTGGTAGCCGATCGCCAGGAACCAGTAGAGCCAGCGCGGGCGGATCCCGAGATCCCGGATCACCGCCAGGTCGGGGATCATCGGCACGTACAGATAGACGCTGCTGGCCGTGAGGTAGAGCCCGATGCTGCAGACGTCCCACAGGAGAGGCGACCAGGGCTGGCCGTGCAGGATGACGTACAGCACCCGGTCGGGCCGCCCGAGATCCAGGATCGGCTGCACGGCTCCGAACGCGATGACCAGGACGGTGATGAACTCCGCCGATCGCGTGATCGCCCGGCGCCACTCGGCGTTGCTGATCCGGAGGATCGCCGAGATCAGGGTGCCGGCGTGCGAGATGCCGATGAAGAAGACGAAGCAGATGATGTAGATCCCCCAGTACTCGGGGGTGTTGAGGCCGGTCTCGCCGAGCCCGTACCGGAGCTGCAGGTAGTAGGCGATGCCTCCCCAGAGCGTGATCCCGACCAGGGCCGAGGCCCAGATCCAGAACCATCGGGTGGTCCGCACCAGGGGTGCCAGCAGCACGCGCTGATCCTGCGGCAGGCCGGCGAGCTTGTCCATCTCGCTCATCGCTCAACGCTCCTCGGCGAGGTAGTACACCTTGGGCCTGGTCCCCAGCTCCTCCAGAAGCCGGAAGGCGCGCGGGTCCTTGATGAGCTGCGCCACCCGGTGGTCGGGGTTATCGAGATCGCCGAACAGGATCGCTCCGGTGGGGCAGGCCTCCGCGCAGGCGGGCACGTAATCCTCCTCCCGGAGCGGCCGCCCCTCGGCGCGGGCCTTGTCACGCGCCCGCTGCAGCCGGTGGTGACAGAAGGTGCACTTCTCGATGACGCCCACCGGACGCGTGGACACGTCCGGGTTCAGCATGTCGATCGTCGAGGGCGGATACGACGGCTTTCTCCAGTTGAAGGATTTCACCGTGTACGGACAGGCGTTGGCGCAGTAGCGGCAGCCGATGCACCGGGGATAGATCTGCCCCACGATCCCCTCGCGGTCGATGCGCGTGGCCCGCACCGGACAGACCGCCGTGCACGGCGGGCGGTCGCAGTGCATGCAGGGCCGCGGCAGGAAGCGGGTGCGGACCTCGGGCCATTCCCCGTGCACCTCGCTCACCACGCGCATCCACGAGATCGTCCGGTTCTCGCGCGCCGCCTCCGGCCCGCCGACGGGTATGTTGTTCTCGACTCGGCAGGCGATCTCGCACGCCTGGCACCCGTTGCACCGGTCCAGGTCGATGACCATCCCCCACCGCGGCATCGTCTCCTCCGCCTCAGGCGGGCACCACCCGCACGCGGGTGGAGTACCAGTCGGGCAGTCCGGTCGATCGGTCGCGGCGGGCGCCGACCGCCCGCAGCGGGTTGTCCCCCCGGGCCCGCCCCCAGCCCTCCGCCACCGTGTGCAGCCCATACGGCACGTTCACCACGCCCGGCTGGGCGCCCGGGAAGAACCGGAGCCGCGCTGTGAGCCGGCCGGACGCGGACTCGATCCGCACCAGCTGACCCGAAGACAGACCCAGCCTGCGGCCCGTCTCGGGGTTGACCTCCGCCCAGGTCTCCCAGGAATCGCCGGTCAGGACGCCGAGATTCTCGAGCAGCCAGGGCATCAAGGCCGTGCCGCCGGAGGCGAGCGTCATCACCCGATAGGGGATCAGGTGGAGGAGATCGCCGTCCTCGCCCTCCCCCGGCCCTGAGGCCACCCCGACCGGCAGGAACCCCTCCGCCAGACCGTCGGCGCCCGATCGGATCCGCTCCCGGGCGGCGGCCGGGAACACCCTCGCCCTGCCGCCGGGCAGCTGCGACGCCGCGCTCCGATCGTGGTAGTCGTAATAGGGGTCGAACCAGCCCCCGCTCCCGCGGATGTCCGACCAGAACTCGTCCGGGCTCCTGCCGTGGGGGAGCCACCAGCCGCGCGCCTCCAGCTCGCGCAGCTCGCCGCGACGGAAGCGCTCCGCCATCACGCTCCCGCCGCGGGCGGCCGCGAGGGCCCGGCCGCGCTCGCGCACGATCTCCTCCACCTTCGTCCACGGGAAGCGCCCGCCGACCTCGCCGCCGATCCTCGCCGCCATGTCGAGGATGAGGTCGCCGCTGGCCCGGGTGTCGTGAATCGGGGAGACCATCGGCTGCACCAGACCCCAGACCGGGATCGGCACCGACGGCGGCGCCGGCGCATCCTGCCAGCGCTCCAGATAGGTGTGGTCCGGCAGCACCAGGTGGGCGTACCGGGCGCTCTCGTCCAGGAAGGGCGAGAACGAGACCAGCAGCGGAACGCGCTCCAGGGCGGCCGCGACCTCCGACGCGTTGGGCGCCGAGGCGGCGGGATTCGCGTAGTACAGGAACAGGACCTCCGGCGGTGGCGTCGCTCCGGAGGCGACCCGGCCCGCCCACTGGTCGAGGGCGAGGTCGGCCGTCGGCCCGCGATCGCCGCCGGGGAAGCCTCGCTCGGTGCTCCCGTCGATCGACGGCACGGGCAGCGGCGGCTGCACCAGGACGCCGCCGGGACGGTTCAGCGCGCCGATCAGGATGTTCAGCGCGTGGATGGCCATCGCGTCGGCCAGCCCGCCGGTCCGCCAGGACACGGCCTGGTCCCACAGGGCGACGGGCCGGAGCGCCGTCCCGAATGACTTGGCCAGACGCACGATGGTCTCGGCGGGAACGCCGGTCCGCTCCGAGACGTCCTCCGTGCGGCCGTAGCGCAGGACGAGGGTCCGGAAGCCGGGCACGGTCCCGCCCGTCCCGTCCGTCCGGTCCTCGATCCCCTCGACGCGCTCATGAACCCGCTCCGCGTCGTACAGCCCCTCCTTCAGGATCACGTAGGCGAGGCCGAGTGCCAGGGTGCCGTACGCCCCGGGACGGATCGGCACCCACTCGTCGGCGCGCGCCGCCGTCCGGGAATGACGCGCGTCGATCTGCACCCATCGCGGTCCCCGGCCCGGCCCGGCGTCCCGCGCCCTCGCGGCCTGGGGCAGGCACCACCACGCCTCCGACAGCGCGGCCCCGAACGACAGCACCAGGTCGGAGGCCTCGAGGTCGAAGGCCGGAGGGGCGCCGATACCTTGACTCAGCTCCAGGACCTCCTCGGCGCCGTCCCGGTAATCGTCCCGGAGCAGGTCGGAGGAGCCGTACGCCCTGCCGAAGCGGCGCAGGAGCTCGCCCATGACCCCGGGGACGTGCCCCGTCAGCCAGACGACCGACCGCGCCCGCCCCTGCGCCCGGAGATCCGCCAGCGTGGCGGCGACCCGGCCGAGCGCGTCCTCCCAGGACACCCGGCGGAACTGGCTCGACCCGGGCGGGCCCACCCGCTCCACCGGACCGGTGAGCCTCCCCGGGTGGTAGAGGAGCTGGATGCCGGCGAGCCCCTTCGGGCAGAGCCCTCCCCGGTTGACGGGGTGGAGCGGGTTGCCGCTTATCCCCACCAGCCTGCCGTCCACCAGGCGGCCGCGGATGCCGCAGTGCGCTGGACACAGCAGGCAGGTGGAGGGGACGAACTCCTCGCGGCCCGGGGACCACTCGGGGCCGATCTCCGGGGAGGCCAGCGGGAGCCAGTGCGACACCCCTCCCAGCCCGATCCCGAACCCGAAGCCGCCGACGCTGGCGAGGAACTCCCGCCGGTCGATCCTCACTCGGCATCCCCCTGCTCTAGCGGTGGCATGCGGTGCAGTCGTCCGATGCCCCGCTGCGCTCGTGGCAGTCGAGACAGAAATCCATGTCGATCCTCACCAGCGGGCGCTCCGGCGGCGAGGCCGTCTCGGCGATCGTTCCGTGACAGGTGCGGCACTCCAGTCCGGCCACCGCCACGTGGCGCCGGTGGGTGTAGAACGCGTGGTCGGGCAGCCGGAACAGCTTCCGGAAGACGTCGTCCTCCCCCTCCCCGGCGAGATCGCGGATCCGCTGTTCCTCGGGGCTCTCGGTCTGAGCCTCCTCGTGGCATTCGAGACAGGCCGTCAGCTTCGGGAGCCCGGCGTGAGCGCTCGAGCCGTAAAGCTCGTGGCACAGGTCGCACCCCATCTCCAGCTCCCCGGCGTGCTTCTGGTGGCTGAAGACGATGGGCTGGACCACTCTCCGCTCCGGCCGGAACAGCGCACGTCCGGCCGCGTAACCGACCGCGCCGCTGGTCATCACGATCGCGCCGATCAGCAATCGACGGGCGGGGCTCACCGACCCTCCTCGCGAGCAACGGCCCGGGCACGGCTCCGGAGCCGGGTGCATGGTTAAGCAAAGCCGGTTCCAAGGCCGGGACGACCGCGGCGAGACGACGGTAATCCATTGTTGGCAAACGACTTGTACGCGACGGGTGAGGTCGGCGGGGACGCTCCGGGAGGACGGCAGGACCTGACAGAATGTCAGCGGGGTCGGCGGCGCCGGGGCGCTGACATGCTCTTCAGCTTGCGGTACAGGGTTCGGTCGCTGATCCCGAGGATCTCCGCGACGCGGGCGCGGTGGCCGCCGAACTCCTCGAGCAGGCGCGAGATGTAGTCCCTCTCCAGCTCCGCGAGGCCCGGGCGCCGTGCGGTCAGCTCCCGAACCGTCGGCGAGCGCGCTTGGCGGAGGTTGCCCGGCAGGTCACCGACCGTCACCTCGTCATCGTCCGCGAGGATCAGCGCCCGCTCGATCACGTTGTGCAGCTCGCGCACGTTTCCGGGCCAAGCGTAGGACTGCAGGACCGACACGACCCCGGGAGAGAACCTGACCGGCCGGCGCCGGGCCACGGGGGAGCGATCGGCGAAGTACTTGGCGAGCGCGGGGATGTCGCTGCGCCGCTCGCGGAGCGGAGGCAGGGTGAAGCTCACGACATTGATGCGGTAGTACAGGTCCTGACGGAACTTCTCCTCCTGCACCATCCTGTAGAGGTCGCGGTTCGTGGCGCAGATGATCCGCACGTCCACCCGCACGTCCCGCACGCCGCCCACCCTCCGGAACGTGCCGCTGTCGAGGACGCGCAGGATACGGGACTGCAGCGGGACAGAGATCTCGCCGATCTCGTCGAGGAACAGGGTCCCCCCGTCGGCCACCTCGAACAGGCCGTGCTTGCGCGCGATCGCCCCCGTGAAGGCGCCCCGCTCGTGGCCGAACAGCTCGCTCTGGAGCAGCGATTCCTGCAGGGACGTGCAGTCCACGACGATGAACGGCTGCCGGCTGCGGAGGCTGTTGCGGTGGATGGCGCGGGCGGCCAGCTCCTTCCCGACGCCGCTCTCGCCCTGGATCAGGACCGTCGAATCGGTCTGGGAGACCTTGGCGATGATCTCCAGCACCGAGCGGAGCGCCGGGCTACTGCCGACGAACTCACGGAAGCGCTCGTGGCGCGCGAGCTCGCGTTGCAGGAGTCGGTTCTCGCGCAGCAGGGACCGCTTCTCGAAGGCCCTGCGCGTCGTGGCCTCGAGCTCGTCCAGGCTGCACGGCTTGGTGAGGAAATCGTACGCCCCGTCCTTCAGCGTCCGCACCGCGTTCTCCACCGTGGCGTGCCCCGTCAGGACGATCACCTCCATCGCCGGGGCGCGGTCGCGCAGCTCCCGGATCAGGTCCTCTCCGGGGAGTCCGGGCAGGTTGAGATCGACGATCGCCACGTCGAACGAGTGATCCTCCACCTCGCGCAACGCCGATTCCGCGTCGCCGATCGCCCGGATCGCGAACCCGCTGCGGCCCATCTCGTCCGACAGGGCCTCGCGAAACGGGTCGTCGTCGTCCACGAGGAGGACGTGGATGACGGCGTCGTCGGTCATGTCCTCCCCCGGCCGTCGCCGAGCGGCAGGCGAACGATCATCCGGGTGCCCTGCCCGGGACGGCTGCGGGCCTCGATGCTTCCGCCCATCTCGGTCACGATGCGGTGGGTGACGAACAGCCCGAGCCCGGTCCCTCTGCCCACCGGCTTGGTCGTGAAGAACGGCTCGAAGACCCGCTTCAACAGTCCGGCGGGGATCCCGCAGCCGGTGTCCTGGATCTCGAGCCGGACCGCGCCGTCGATCCGCGAGGTGACGAGCCGCAGCTCGCCGCCCACTCCGTCCATCGACTGGACCGCGTTCAGCGTGAGGTTCATGACGACCTGTCCGAGGCTCGACTCGTCCGCTCGCAGCGGCGGCAGCGACTCGCCGAGCTCCAAGCGGGTCACGATCCTGGAGCGCTCGATCTGGTGCGACAGGATCGTGAGCACATCCTCCACGACGCGGTTCAGGTCGACGAGGGCCCGCGCGCCGCCGGAGGGCCGCGCCACCTTCAGCAGCCCGTGGGTGATCCGCCGGCCCCGCTCCACCTGACGGCCGATCCGCTGCAGCGCCTGCTCGAGATCGCGCCCGACCCCCGGGGGGAGCCCGGCCTCACGCCCGAGGCGGCGGCGGAGCCCGTCCACCGAGGTGGCGATCGCCGCGAGCGGGTTGTTGATCTCGTGGGACAGTCCCGAGGCGAGCAGGCCCAGCGACGACAGGCACTCCGAGTGCGCCAGCGTGGCCTCCAGCTGCCGGCGCTCCGAGATATCGCGCCGCACCTCGACCGCCAGGGCGACCTCTCCGCCCGGGCCGCGGAGCGGAGACGCGTGGATCTCGATCGTCCTCTCCCCGCCCTCGGGCTCGCATCGCGACATGATCCCCTTGTGGTGGCGGCCCGTCTCGAAGACCCTTCTCACCGGACACCCGCCGGGCTCGTTCGCCGAGCAGGGCCACCTGGAGGCGGAGATGTCGCGGCACAGCCGGCCCGTCAGCTCCTTCTCCGGCCGTCCGGACTCCAGTTGAAAGGCCCGATTCGCGGCCACCACGCGCTGCTCCCGATCGAGCACCACGATCTCGTCGTCCACGCTGTCGAGGATCGCCTGCAGCTCGCGACGCTGGGTCTCGACGGTCCGCAGCGACCGGGCGAGATGGTCCGTCATCCTGTTCACCTGGGAGGCGAGCAGGGCGAACTCGCCCGGGCTCGCCGGCTTCACGCGCGCGTCGAGATCCCCCTGGACGATCCTCTGGCTGGTGGACACGACCGCCCGCAGCGGGTTGTGGACCATCCGGCGCAGCAGCAGGACCAGGACGGCGACGGTGACCGCCACCATCAGCGCCCCGAGGGCCACCGTGCTCCCCATGCCCGCGGAGAAGTGGCGATCCGCGGCGCCGAGCGCCAGGTCCATGAGCAGAATGCCGTTGATCGAGGACCCGGTATCGTGGCACGCCCGGCAGCGGGGCTCGTTGGCGATGGTGCTCACGGCCCGGAGGACGCGCCGGCCGGCTGCCGTCGTGACGGCCGTGCGGCTGGTTGCGGGGGGCTCTCCCGGCCGGTGACAGACGCGACAGATCCTGTCGCTGTCCCGGTCCAGGACGCGGCTCTCGTAGAGCCGGTCCGAGGAGACGCTGACCCGACCGCGGTGGTCGAGGAGCATCACCCGCTCGACCTCACGCTGCTCCGAGAGATTCCGGACCGCCTGGTCGAGCAGGTGCGGCTCGCCGGCGAGCATCGCGGAGCGCAGGCCGTCGACGACGACGCGGGAGAGGCCGGCCGTCGCCTGGGACAGGGCGTCGAGCTGCTGCGCCCTCAGCAGCCGGTGGAAGGCGAACAGGAACGGTATCCCGATCGACAGCAGGACGAGGATCACCCCGGCCGTCAGGCGGACCGTGAGACGATGGCGAAAAGGGACCTGTGGCACTGCAGCTCCCGCCCCGTCTTTATCATACGAGCATTCCTGACAAGATGTCAGGTCGTCCTGTCAGGAATGTCAGGCGTGGGCCGCCCGCGGGCCGTAGCGCCCGGACCCTGTGCCCCCCAGGAGCGCCTCCCGTGCGCCGCGCCCGCGGCCCGATCGGAGCGCCTCCCGAGGGGCCGGAACGGGCCGCGGCCCGAGTGGTACTGAAATTGCTTGGCAGCATGCCCGGATTGACGGGGCCCGAGCCGCGGGCCCGGCCGATCCGACGGCGGGCGACGGGGAGGAGGCGGCCGGATGGCTCTGTTGCTGACGGCGGCGATTCTCTGGCTGGCGGGCGGCGCTCCGGCCGCAGGGGGGGCGGAGGAGCTGCGGGCGGACGCGCTGAACCCAAGCTCGGCCTGCGGGCAGTGCCACCAGGAGATCTACGAGATGTGGGGCCGGTCGATGCACAGCGCGGCGCTCTCCGATCCGATCTTCCAGACCTCCTACATGCGCGCCTACCTGGAGACCGGCGGCAGGGCGAAGGAGATCTGCCTCCGCTGCCACGCTCCGGTGGCGGCCCTCACCGGCGATCTGGACCTGCGGCGCCCCCTCAGCCGCGAGGGGATCCAGTGCGATTTCTGCCACTCCGTCGTCTCGGTGGATCTCCAAAGAGCCCGAAGCCCCTTCCGGCTCAGCCTGGACGGAGTCAAGCGCGGGCCGCTCGGCGACGCCGACTCGCCGGCGCACGAGGTCGCCCGGTCCGAGCTGCACCTGTCCGCTGAGTTCTGCGCCGGATGCCACGAGTACAGCAACGAGGAGGGGCTTCCGATCCTGTCCACCTACAGCGAGTGGCGGCTGAGCCCGCAGGCCGCCGAGGGCAAGACTTGCCAGCACTGCCATATGCCCCTGACCCCAGGCGACACGGTGCGCGCCGACCTCAGCGTCGGCCGCGAGGCGATCAACCTGCACAACATCTCCGGGAGCCACTCCCCCGACCAGGTCCGTCGCGCCGCCACCGCGAGGATCCTGCGCATCGAGAGACAGCAGCCGACGGTGGCCCTGGTCGAGGTCGAGGTCGCCAACGTCGGCTCCGGCCACAGCATCCCGACCGGAATGCCCACGCGCAGGCTGGTCCTGGAGGTCGTCGTCTTCGTCCGAGGACGGGAGGTACGCCGGTTCGAGCGCCACTTCCAGCGGGCGCTCCTCGACGCGCGCGGGCGGCTCATCAGCGACGATCACAGGGCGATCCTCCAGGCCCGATCGATCCGGGAGGACAACCGTCTCGCTCCCGGAGAGCGCCGCATCGAGAGGTTCGTGGCCGCGGTGCCGGGCGAGGGGGCATTGCGCGCCGAGATGACGCTCAAGTACCTCTACGAGCCACAGCTGGTGGCGCGCGAGAAGATGTCGATCCAGATCGCGTTCGATCGGGCCCCATAGACGGGATCGTCGCCGAAGGCGGCGCCCATCCTCTTCCTCCACGATCCCGGACGGGCCGCGGAGGTCACGAGGGGCCAGCTCCGCGGGCGACGTGCTCGGCGATGGCGCCCGCTATCCGCGGCCAGAGCGCTGGCGGCAGGTAGTGTCCCATGCCCTCGATCATCAGCAGCCTGGCTCCAGGGATCGTCTCGGCGGTCTCGCGGCCCGCGGCCGGCCGGATCAGCGGGTCCGCTGTCCCGTGGATCACCAGCGTCGGCACCCTCAGGCGGGCGAGGGACTCGCGGCGGTCCGGGGCGGCGTAGACGGCGGCCACCTGCCGGTTGAAGCCGCCGGGAGACAGGCCCCGGTCGAACACGCGGCCCGCCACTTCCCTGAGCCGGTCCTCGTCGAGCCCGTAATGCGGCCCGTTGAACAGCCGCATCTTCCCGACCAGGAACTCGATGTAGGCCTCGCGCCGGGGCTTGGGCCGCCTCATGAGGCGCAGCGCCATCCCCGGTCTCGGCAGGGCGGTGCGCCGGTTGCCGGTGCCCGACATCATGGACACGAGCGTCCGCACGCGGCCGGCGTGATGGATGGCCATCAGCTGCGCGATCATGGCGCCCATCGAGATCCCGACGACGTGCGCCGCCGCGATCCCGAGGCCGTCGAGCAGCGCCACGGAATCGCGGGCCAGATCCAGCAGGGGGTACGGCGCCCTCACCGGGCGCCCCACGGCCATCGACAGGCCCGTGCGCCACAAGGACGGGGAGCCGAGGTGATCGAGGCGGCTCGATCCCCCGGAGTCACGGTTGTCGAACCGTATGACCGGATGCCCCCGCGCGGCGAGCATCTCGCAGAACGGATCCGGCCACATGATCATCTGCGCGCCGAGGCCCATGATCAGCAGGATGGGGCTCCCGGGACGGTCGGCTCCGATCACCTCGTAGCAGATCTCGATGCCGTGAGCGGTCAGGAGCTTCGGCACGGGAGGGACGGGGAAGAGGTCGGCGCCCGACGCCGGAGAAGGCACAGCAGCGCCGCGAGATCGTACAGCGCGTGGGCCAGGATCGGCACGAGAAGGTTGCCCGTGGCGACGGCCAGCCAGCCGAGGTAGGCGCCGAAGATCCCGGCGAGCAGGGCATAGGCGGGCGTGACGAGGTGGAGCAGGCCGAATATCGCGCTCGCCAGCAGCAACCCCGCCAGCGGACCCATGGAGCGGGCCAGCCCCTGCTGGATCAGGCCCCGGAACAGCGTCTCCTCCCCCACTCCGGCGACGGCCGAGACGATCGCGAGATCGGGGATCGAGCAGCCCGCGAACAGCGGTATCACCCTGCTGTAGACCTCGCGACGCAGCCTCGGGAACGGGGCCGCGCGGGCGCGCAGGCTCCAGAGCATCGCCAGGATCGGCGGGACGGCGGAGGCGATCCCCCACAGGATTCCGGGCCACGTGGCCCGCAGGCTCGCCAGAGGGGAGCTGCCGAGCAGCCGGCCGAGCAGGCAGGCCAGCCCGAACAGCCCGATCTCGAACAGGGCCACCTGCCACACGATCGCCCGCCGCCTGCCCGACCGCTCCATGCCGGGCCAGTCTAGCCGATTCGCCTCCGGGCGGCGGACTCACCCGACGCCCAACCGGCTGCGCCGGCACTATACTGGCGGTCCCGCCCCGGACCTCCCCCCGGGGCCCGACCGCATGCCCGACCGAGGCCGTCTCCAGGATCTCCTCGCGCTCATCTTCGCCATGGCCTTCCCGAGCGCGGCGGCCTGGCTCTACTTCGTCCTCCTCGCGCGGCGCGACCTGCTGCCGGCGGCCTACTCGGCCTGCAAGATCATCCAATTCGCCTTCCCGGTCGCGTGGACCTTCCTGATGCGGCGGCCACGCGCCCGGCGTGCTCCGGTGGCCGGGGGCGGAGGGGCTCGATCGGTGCGGGCCGGGCACGCGCCCCGCCGGAGCCCGGCCGCAGGGCCCGTCTCCGGCCTGGCGATGGGAGCGCTCCTGTGGGGCGCCTACCTGGGCTGGCTTCGCGGCGGCGAGCTGGCCGCCGCGGCCGCGCCGCGGATCATCTCCAAGCTGGAGGCGATCGGGGCCGACACGCCGGCGCGGTTCCTCGCGCTGACGCTGTTCCTGTCCGTGCTGCACGCCTTGCTCGAGGAGTACTACTGGCGCTGGTTCGTGTTCGGTCAGATCCGGGAGCGGGTCGGGTTTCTCCCTTCCGCGGCGGTCTCGAGCCTGGCGTTCATGGCGCATCACGTGATCCTGGCCGGCGCCATGCTCGGGCCGGCTCGTTTCTGGAGCGCCGCGCTGCCGCTCTCGCTGGCGGTGGCGCTCGCGGGCGCCGTCTGGGCCTGGCTCTACGAGCGCGGCGGCACGCTCATCAGCCCCTGGCTCAGCCACCTGATCGTCGACCTCGCGATCATGGCGATCGGGTACGACATCGTGTGGCGCCTCTTCTAGACCCCTCGATGGGGCGCCGCCGAAGACGCGACCGGCCCCCTCGCCTCCGCCGAGACGAGGGCGCGGCGGGCGCGCTGGTCGGCGCCGGTCCCCGCGCGTAGAATGAGCGCGGCGGGCCGACAGGACCGCATCCCGCGACGGGACGGACGAGGGTGATGTCGACAACGATCAGAGAGACGGAAGTCGTCGTCGTCGGGGGCGGGCCGATCGGGATCGCCGCGGCGATCGCGGCGCGCCTGACCGGGCTGGAGGTCACGGTCGTGGAACGGCGCCGGCCGCCCATCGACAAGCCCTGCGGCGAGGGCATCATGCCCGACGGCGCGGAGATCCTGGAGAAGCTGGGGGTGGACCTGTGGTCCCGCGGCGCGGTCCCGCTCGCCGGGATCGAGCTGATCCACAACCGAGTGCGGGCGCGGGGCCGCTTCCCGGGCCGGCCCGGGCTGGGGGTGCGGCGGACCGCCCTCCACGAGGCCCTGGTCCAGCGCGCCGAACAGCTCGGGATCGGCCTCCTGTGGGGGGAGCCGGTGTGCGGGTTGCGGGAGCGCGGGGTGGACCTGTCCAGGGGGCCGGTCGAGGCGCGCTGGGTCATCGGGGCGGACGGGATCGACTCGCGCCTGCGCCGCTCGCTGGGGCTCGATGTCCCGCCCGCCTATCAGCGGTTCGGCATCCGCCGGCACTACGAGATGGCGCCGTGGACGGACGCCGTCGAGGTCCACTTCGCCGACGATTGCGAGGCGTACGTCACGCCGGTCGCCCGCAGCATGATCTGCCTCGCCCTTCTCATCCACGACCCCGTGCTGAGGTTCGAGCCGGCCCTCGCCCGGTTCCCGCGGCTGCGGCGCCGCGTCGAGTCGGCCCGCGCCCGCTCGGAGCCCCTCGGCGCCGCGACCGTGTTCCGCAGGACGTCGCACGTCGTTAAGGGCCGGGTCGCGCTCGTCGGCGACGCCGCGGGGTCGGTGGACGCCATCACCGGCGCCGGCATCACGCTGGGGCTTCACCAGGCCATGGACCTGGCCCGTCGCCTGAAGGCCGGCGACCTGCGGCCGCACGACGCCGCGTATCGAGAGCTGATGCGGCTGCCCAACAGCATGACCTCCTTCATGCTGGCGGCCAGCCGCCGGCCGCGGCTGCGCGCGCTGACCCTGAGGACGCTCGCCGCGGCGCCCTGGATCCTGTCGGGGCTGCTGAGCCTTCGCACCGGGCCGTTCCGCTCCACCTGTCCCGACGGCGGGCCGCCGCTCGGTCCGGGTCGGGACCCGCCGCCGCCCCTCGGGGAGCGCTCCTCGGCGACGGCGGCCGCACCGTGAAGGCGCACCCTTCGCCGCCGCCGGGAGGAGGATCGATGAGCGGGACGTGGGCCCGGCGCCTCGGGCTCTCGCTCCCCCTCCGGGGCGCGCTCGCGCTCGCCTGCGTGCTGGCGTCGCCCCCGCCCTCGACCGGGGAGGTCCTCCGGCTCGAGCCCACCGCGACGAAGGTCCGGTTCACCCTCGGCGCGACCCTCCACGAAGTGGAGGGCTTCTTCGACCTGACCCGAGGGGAGATCCACTTCGACCCGGGCACGGGCGAGGCCTCGGGACGCGTGGTGGTGGCTGCGGCCAGCGGCGACACCGCGAACGCCAAACGGGACAAGAAGCTGCACGACAAGGTCCTGGAGAGCGAGCGGTTTCCCGAGATCGTCTTCGTGCCGCGGCGCCTCGAGGGGGAGTTCCTGCCGGAAGGTGACAGCGAGGTGCGGATCCACGGGACGATCGAGCTTCACGGAGACCGGCACGAGATCGTCATCCCCGCAAGCGTCCACGTGGAGGGCAGCCGGCTCACGGGCACTGCGCGGTTCACCATCCCCTACGTCGCGTGGGGAATGAAGGACCCGAGCGTCTTCGTCCTCCGGGTGGAGAAGGAGGTCCGGATCACGCTGGATCTCGACGGCACCGTGCTGTCCGAGCCTCGGGTCGTCAAGTCGGGCCCCGGGCCGATGCACTGAAGCGGAAGCGCGGCGCGCCTGCCGGCACGGCGGGCCCGCGCGGGGGCCGGCCCGTCTGCGCCGGGCGGCGATGGCCCCGCGGCGGGAAAACCCGTACAATGCGCCTTCATGAGCCGGCCCCCCGGGAACGCCCGTCCGCTCGAGCCCGACCGCGAGCGCCTGCGCGGGCTCATCGACGCCTGCGCCGAGTTCGTCGTCGAGCACCTCGCCTCGCTGCCCGACCAGCCCTCCTGGGATCTGGACGGGGCCGATCGTGTCGCGGCCACCTTCCGCGAGACGGCGCCGGAGGAGGGGCGGCGACTCGAGGCGCTGCTCGCCCGCCTTCGCCCCGCGGTGGCGAAGTCGTTCAACACCGCCGGCCCCGGCTACCTCGCCTTTATCCCCGGGGGCGGCATCCCCTCCGCCGCCCTGGCGGATTTCCTGGCCTGCGCGGTCAACCGGTACGTGGGCGTGTCCGCCGCGGCCCCCGCGCTGGCGCGGATCGAGGCGACGGTCCTGGACTGGCTCGCCGCGATGATGGGGTATCCGCACAGCTGCGGCGGCATCCTGACCTCGGGCGGGTCCCTGTCGAACCTCACGGCCCTGGTGACGGCCCGCGCGGCCAGGCTGCCCGAGGAGTTCCTCTCCGGGACCCTCTACCTCTCCGACGAGACCCATCATTCCGTGGTGAAGGCCGCCCGGATCGCCGGTTTCTCCGGCGGAAACATCCGGCACGTGCCGGTGGACCGCCGCCTCCGGATGATCCCGGAGGAGCTCGAGGCGGCCGTCGTGAGGGACCGCGACCGGGGACTGCGGCCGTTCCTGGTGATCGCCAACGTCGGGACCACCAACAGCGGGGCGATCGACCCGCTGCCGCGCATCCTCGAGATCGCCCGGCGCCACTCCCTCTGGGTCCACGCCGACGCCGCCTACGGCGGGTTCTTCCGCATCGTCCCCGGAGGGGAGGCCCTCATGCCGGGGATCGAGTCGTGCGACTCGATCACCCTCGACCCCCATAAGGGGCTGTTCCTTCCGTACGGGACCGGCTGCCTCCTGGTCCGGGATCCGGAGGCTCTGCGGCGCGCCCATTGCGCCGAGGCCGGCTACCTCCAGGACGTCCGCGCGGGCGAGGGGCAGGTGAACTTCAGCGAGATCTCTCCCGAGCTGTCGCGCGATTTCCGGGGCCTGCGCGTCTGGCTGCCGGTGATGCTCCACGGTCTGGGCGCGTTCCGGGAGCAGCTCAGGGAGAAGCTCGACCTGACGCGCTGGGCCTATGAGGAGCTGAAGGTTGAGCCGCTGCTGGAGATGCTGGACGCTCCGCAGCTGTCCGTGGTCGCCTTCACGTGCCGCCCCGAGCGCGGCGACCCGGACGCCTTCGGGGCGGAGCTGCTCCGGCGCGTGAACCGCCGGCGCAGGGTCTTCCTCTCGAGCACCAGGATCCGAGGACGCTACGTCCTGCGTATCTGCGTCCTGAGCTTCCGCACCCACCGCGACAGGGTCCGCGACGCCGTGACCGCGATCAGGGAGGAGGCGCGGGCGCTCGCCGCACGTTAGCGCCGGCCCCCCTTCAGCGCGGCAGGCCGCGTGGCACGCTGCGCACCAGCCGGGCGAGCTGCGCGAGAAGCGACCGGGCGCGTGCCGACTCGTCCGCGGTCGGATCCTCCTCCAGGGCGGCGTACAGGTGCTGGTACGCACCGGTGGGGTTGCGCAACGGCCCCATCAGGACCCGCGCCGCGCCGAGGTGCGCCGCCGATCGCCCGGGGCCCGCGGGGTGATCCGCCAGGGCCCGCTGGTACGCGGCCAGGGCGCCCCGCGGACGGCCGTGGCGCTCGAGCTCCTGTCCCAGCCGGATCTTCTCCCAGGGGCTCAGCGCGGCGCGCGTGAGCGAATGGGGGGCGCTGAAGTACCACTCCGCGGCCAGATCCCAGTGGTCCTCCTCCAGCGCCTTCCGGAACGATCCCGCGAGCACGCCGGCGCCCGAGGGGAACGCTCCGGCCGGCCGGCGCCGGACGTCCGCCTCGGGACGGGCGAGCGCCAGGCGGTCGAGGCCGAAGGCCAGCGCTCCGCCGGCCAGAAACCCGCCGATGTGCGCTCCGTAGGAGACGCCGCCGCCTCCGGCGGTCAGGACCATCGGAAGCAGGTTGTCGAACAGGATGTAGAAGCCCAGGACCAGCCGCGCGGGCAGCTCCACGACGTTGGCGAACAGGGGGAAAAGGAAGATCCACATGCGCACGCGGTTGCGGGGGAACCAGATGAAGTACAGTCCCAGCACGCCCGAGATCGCTCCCGAGGCGCCCACCGAGGGGATGTCCGACCCCATGCGCAGCAGGCCGTCCCCGAGGCAGGCGGCGGCGCCGGTCCCCAGGTAGACCAGCAGGTAGCGCGGCCGGCCCAGCCGGTGCTCCACGTTGTCGCCGTAGATCCAGAGGAAGAGCATGTTGCCGAGGAGGTGGGCCAGCCCGCCGTGGAGGAACATCGAGCTGAGGACGCCGCTGAGAGACGGCGCCGCGGGCCTGAACCCGTGCCGGAAGACCACCAGGTCGTACTCGGAGACGTGCCGCGCCAGCTGCTCCACCTGCCACAGCGACAGGTGCCGCTCGCGGGCGAGGGTCTCGAGGTACTGCAGGAAGGTCGGGTCGCTCAGGTCGGGCGGTTGGAAGCTCAGGGGGAGCAGCAGCAGGTAGACCGCCACGTTGGCGGCGATCAGCGCGTAGTTCACCCACGGGGTCCCGGGCGGGTTGGGGCTGTCGCCGATCGGCAGGAACAAGGGCCGTCCTCCCGGGCCGGAAGGTCGCTCCCGCTGCGGCGCTCCAGGGGGGGCGCCGGGAGTCGATGCGGCCCGCGCGCCGGTACAGCATGGGATGATAAACCAGAAGCGCGTCGAGGCGTCCGGCGGAGGCGGTGACGGCCCGGGGACATGGGAAGGTTCGGATTGACAGATGGAGCGAAGCGGCGTAGTGAGGGAGCGAGGGTTGGCCTGCCCGGAAGGGGCCGGCGGCGCCCCCGAAGCACCTGCGGGCGCGCGCCGGCAACCGCCGGCTGTCCCGAATCCTCCGACGGCCGCGGGTGGACATGGCGACGGTGCGCCGCGAGATCCTCGAGGATGCGCTGGAGAAGCTGCACCGCTCCCTCTCGGAGCTGCGCCCCCGAAGCCCGGACGACGTCCGGCGCAGCTCGATCATCGTCGCCGAGCGCATGGATCGCTGGGGGAACTTCCTCTATCTCGATCCCCGTTGCGAGGAGGTCCTCGGCAACCCGCCCGCCTGCTACGAAGCGGAGCCCGACTGGACTCAATGGATCCATCCGAAGGACCTCGGGCGCCTGCACACCCACTGGGTATGGGGCCTGAACGGGCGGCCGTGCAGGCGCGTGGAGTATCGCTTCGAGCACGCCGACGGCCGCTGGCTGTGGATCGAGGAGAGCTTCCGACCGATCCTGGCCGACGCCCGCGGGCAGACCCTGGTCTTCGACGCGCGCTGGCACGACGTCACGCCCCGCAAGCGCCGGGAGCAGGAGCTCCTCATCGCTGAGCTCGAGCGCTCCCTGCGCGCGATCCGGGCCGGGCCGCGCCCCGGCGTCGTCATCCCCTTCCCGCCCCTCCCGGCCCTGCAGCGGCGCCGGAATGCGGCGGCGCACCGGTCTCGGGGCGCCGCCGGCGCGGGCTTTAGCAGGCTGTTGACAAAGTCTGATTTTTCGCATTTCGATTGATCACATTCCCA
>JBHIBC010000012.1:0-47661 GCA_046758905.1 Acidobacteriota bacterium
GGCACGCCCGCCGTCCCCTACGGGCTGCGGGGGATGAAGCCGGCCCGGCTGCTCCTGCGCACCGGGGCCAAGGACGCCCACTCGGGACTCACGGGCGGCGCCGCCCGCAACCCGGTGGGCGAGCTGGCGCAGGTCCTGAGCCGGCTGTACGACGCGCGCACGGGCCGGGTGCGGATCCCGGGCTTCTACGAGGACGTCGTCAGGCCAACGGCGAAGGAGATCAGGGGCTTTCTGGCCTCCGGGTTCAGCCTCAAGGCCTTCCAGCAGGCCCACGAGCTGCGATCCCTGAGGAGCCGCGATCCGCGCGAGGTGATGCTGCGGATCTGGGCCAGCCCGACGTTCGAGGTGCACGGGATCGCAGGCGGCTACCACGGGCCCGGCGTCAAGACGGTCGTGCCCCCCTGGGCCGAGGCGAAGGTCAGCATGCGCCTGGTGCCGAGGCAGAACCCGAGGAAGATCTTCGGCCTGCTCAAGCGGGCGGTCGCGAAGATCAACAGGGACGTCGAGGTGATCGAGGAGGCGGGGCTCGGGCCCTACCTCGGGCCGTTCAGCGGTCCGTACGCCGACGCCGCGCGCGAGGCGCTGCGCTTCGGGTTCGGGAGGGCCCCCGCCTTCATCCGCGAGGGCGGCTCGATCGGCGCCGTCGTCACGATGCAGAAGCACCTCCGCTCGCCGATCATGTTCATCGGTCTCAGTCTCCCCGAGCACGGCTACCACGCCCCGAACGAGAACTACGACTGGGGGCAGGCCTCGGGAGGGATCAAGAGCTTCGTCAAGTATTTCTCCGACGTGGCGGCGATGCCATGAGCGCGGCGCCCGAAGCCCCGCGCGGGCGGGCGTCGGGTCGTCGGCATCCTGCCCCACGCTCGCGAAGGTCCCCGAACCCCCGCGGGGGACGTCGGGGGATGAGCTCACCGGGAGGACGGACGCGTGCGTGACGGACTGATCGCGCCGCACGGCGGCAGGCTGGTCTCTCCGATGGCGACGCCCGACCGGGCGGCCGCGATCCGGAGGGAGTCGCGCGGCTGGTCCTCCTGGATCCTGACGCCCCGTCAGATCTGCGACCTCGAGCTTTTGCTGACCGGCGGGTTCTCGCCGCTGCGCGGGTTCATGCGCCGCGCCGACTACGAGTCGGTGGTCTCGGGCATGCGCCTCGAGGACGGGCTCCTGTGGCCGATCCCGATCACCCTCGACGTCCCGGAGCCGCTCGCGCGGCAGCTGTCTCCTGGCTCCTCCCTGGCCCTGAGGGACCCTCAGGGGATCATGCTGGCGGCGCTGCGGATCGAGGAGGTCTGGAAGCCCGACCGGGAGGAGGAGGCGCGGAGGGTCTACGGGACCACCGCCGTCGAGCATCCCGGCGTGGCGTACCTTCTGGAGCAGGCGCACCCCTGGTACGTCGGGGGACCGCTCGAGGGACTCGAGCTGCCGGCCCACTACGATTTCCGCGAGCTGCGCCTGACCCCGGCCGAGCTCCGCTCCGAGTTCGCGCGCCTCGGATGGCGGCGCATCGTCGCCTTCCAGACCCGCAACCCGATGCACCGCGCCCATCAGGAGCTCACCCTCCGGGCCAGCACCGAGGCGGGGGCCAACCTGCTCATCCACCCGGTGGTCGGCATGACCCGTCCGGGCGATCTCGACCACTACACCCGCGTCCGCTGCTACCAGGCGATCCTGCCGCGCTACCCGGAGCACACCGTCAAGCTGTCCCTGCTCCCGCTGGCGATGCGCATGGCCGGCCCGCGCGAGGCCGCCTGGCACGCCATCATCCGGAAGAACCACGGCTGCAGCCACTTCATCGTGGGGCGCGACCACGCCGGCCCCGGGGCGGCCCCCGGGGGCCGCCCGTTCTACGGCCCCTACGACGCGCAGCACCTCATGGAGGAATTCCGGGAGGAGGTCGGCGTGACCATGGTGCCGTTCCGCAACATGGTCTACCTCGAGGATCGGGACTCGTACGTCGAGGACGATCGCATCCCCTCGGGCTCACGCGCCCTGACCCTCTCCGGCACCGAGCTGCGCCGGCGTCTCGCGGAGGGCCGGGAGATCCCGGCGTGGTTCACCTTCCCCGAGGTCGCCGCCGAGCTGCAGCGAAGACACCCGCCGCGGCACCGCCAGGGCTTCACGATCTTCTTCACGGGGCTGTCCGGGGCCGGGAAGTCGACCATCGCGGCCGTCCTGCTGGTGAAGTTCCTCGAGATGGGCGGCAGGCCCGTGACCCTGCTGGACGGCGACATCGTCCGCAGGAACCTCTCCTCGGAGCTCGGCTTCTCGAGGCATCACCGGGACATCAACATCCGCCGCATCGGGTTCGTGGCGTCCGAGATCACCAAGAACGGCGGCATCGCCCTGTGCGCCCCGATCGCGCCCTACGACAGGGTCCGCAAGGAGGTGCGGGCGGAGATCGAGGCGGTCGGCGGGTTCCTGCTCGTGCACGTGTCGACGCCGCTCGAGGTGTGCGAGCGGCGGGACCGGAAGGGGCTTTACTCCAAGGCCCGGGCCGGCCTGATCAAGGAGTTCACGGGCATCTCGGATCCGTACGAGGTCCCCCGCGACGCCGAGGTGACCGTCGACACGACCGATCTCACGCCCGAGGAGGCGGCGCAGGAGGTCTTCCTCCGCCTGGAGCGGGACGGATACGTCGCCGCCGCGCGCGGCGATCCCTAGGTGGCGCCGCCGATGTCTCCCGAACGGGATCTCGCCCGCATCCGAGGGGCCCTCGAGGCGGCGCGCCGGCGGCTGGCCCGGCTCGCCCCCGGCGCGATGCGGGTCGAGCTCAAGGACGGCGGGGACCCGGTGACGGCCGCCGACAGGTCGATCGACGAGCTGCTCAGGGCGACGCTGCCGCGTCCGGGGGAGGGCTGGCTGTCCGAGGAGACCTCGGATGACGCGCGGCGCCTGGACTCGCGGCGCGTCTGGATCGTCGACCCGCTCGACGGCACCCGGGAGTTCGTGGGCGGGATCCCCGAGTACTGCGTCTCGGTGGGCCTCGCGGTGGACGGCGAGCCGGTCGCGGGCGGCATCTGCAATCCGGCGTCCGGACAGACGATCCTCGGGGCGCGGGGCCTGGGAGTCCTGCTGAACGGCCGGCCCGCGCGGATCAGCCGGAGGAGATCCCTCCACGGCGCCCTCGTCCTGGCGAGCCGCAGCGAGGTCGGGCGGGGCGAGTGGGAGCGGTTCCGGGACGGCCCGTTCAGGTTCCGCGCGGTGGGATCGGTCGCCTACAAGATGGCGCTCGTGGCGGCCGGCCTCGCCGATGCCACCTTCTCCCTGGTGCCCAAGCACGAGTGGGACGTGGCCGGGGGCGCGGCCCTGGTCCTGGCGGCCGGCGGCGTCGTCCTGCACCCCGACGGCACGCCGCCGCGCTTCAACCGACGCACGCCGCACCTCGCCGGCCTGCTCGCCGCCGCCCCCGGGCTGGCCGACGCCCTGCTCGAGCTGCTCGGCCGCGCCTGACGGCGGGATCCCCGGCCGCTGGCGACGGCGGACGGATTGGCATAGACTGTCGGACGGCCGCACCCGAGAGGCGACCGGCGATGATGCGCCGACAACTCATCGTGACACTGCTCGCGGGATTGGCCTCGGGCCCCACGGCTTCGGCGTCCGGACCGGGCTCCGGGTACGTAGCGGAGATCCTCGAGTGGCGCCAGGAGCGCGAGGCCCGTCTCAAGGCGGACGGGGGCTGGCTCACGGTCGCCGGACTGTTCTGGCTCGAGGAGGGGGAGAACCCGTTCGGGACCGGCGCCGATAACGCCATCGTCCTGCCCGAGGGAACGGCCCCGGCGCGGGCCGGCGTCTTCACCTTCCACGATGGCCGGACGACGGTCACGGTGGCGGAAGGCGTCGCGGCGACGGTGGGCGGGCGGCGGGTGACGACGGAAGCCCTGCGCCCGGACAGCGAGGGAGAGCCGGACGTCCTCGTCCTCGGCGATCTGAGCATGCACGTCATCGAGCGGGGCGGCCGGCACGGCATCCGGCTCAAGGACCGGAACAGCCGTTTCCGCAGGGAGTTCTCCGGACTGCGGTGGTATCCGGTCGACGAGTCGTACCGCGTCACCGCCCGCTTCGTGCCGTACGACCCGCCCAGGACGATCCGGGTCCCCACCGTGCTCGGGACGACCGAGGAGATGACCAGCCCCGGCTACGCCGTGTTCACCATCGGGGATCGCGAGCTGCGGCTCGACCCCGTCCTCCCGGATCCGGAGGCCGAGACCCTGTTCATCATCTTCAGCGACCTGACGACCGGAGAGCAGACCTACCCGGCGGGGCGCTTCCTGTACGCCGGGCCGCCGGAGGAAGGGAGGCTGGTCCTCGATTTCAACAAGGCGTACAACCCGCCCTGCGCCTTCACCCCCTACGCGACCTGCCCTCTGCCTCCGGAGCAGAACCGCCTGCCGGTGCGCGTCGAAGCGGGCGAGCTGGACTACGGCCGCCACCGGGCCGGCCGCGGCGCGCGTCCCGCCTCCGCGCCGCCGGGCCCCTGACCCCCGCCCAGGGGGCGGCCGGGCCGCGCCTCCGGCACAGAGGAGGCCCGGCCCGATCAGGTCCCGGGGCCCACCCGGAAGGCGCGCCGCCGCTGGCTGCGCGACGGGTGGCGGAGCTTCCTGAGCGCCTGGCTCTCGATCTGGCGGATGCGCTCCCGCGTGACCGCGAACGACTGCCCCACCTCCTCGAGGGTGTGCTCCGACCCGTCGCCCACCCCGAACCGCATCTTGAGGACCATCTCCTCCCGCGGCGAGAGCGTCTTCAGGACCTTCTGGGTCTGCTCCTTGAGGTTGAGCTGGATGACCGCTTCGACCGGGGACGTCACCGCGCGGTCCTCGATGAAGTCCCCTAGGTGCGAGTCCTCCTCCTCCCCGATCGGCGTCTCCAGGGAGATCGGCTCCTGCGCGATCTTCAGCACCTTGCGCACCTTGGCGACCGGGATCCCCATCTTCCGGGCGATCTCCTCCGGCGTCGGCTCCCGCCCGATCTCCTGCACCAGGGCGCGGGAGGTCCGGATCAGCTTGTTGATCGTCTCGATCATGTGCACCGGGATGCGGATGGTCCGGGCCTGATCGGCGATCGCCCGGGTGATCGCCTGGCGGATCCACCAGGTCGCGTAGGTCGAGAACTTGTACCCGCGGCGGTACTCGAACTTGTCGACCGCCTTCATCAGCCCGATGTTCCCCTCCTGGATCAGGTCGAGGAACTGGAGCCCGCGGTTGGTGTACTTCTTGGCGATCGACACGACCAGGCGCAGGTTCGCCTCCACCAGCTCGGTCTTGGCCCTCTCGGCCATCGCCTCGCCGGCGCGGATCGCCGCCGCCGTCTCCTGGATCTCCTCCTGCGTGGTCTCCATGTCCCGGGCGATCCGCCCGATGTCCTTCCGCGCGGCGCGGATCCTCTCGTGCAGATCCCGGCGCGCCCTGGTGTCCCGGGTCAGCCGCAGGCGGCGCTGGTAGGAGCGGATGTCCCCCTCGAGGTCGTGCAGCTTGACGGCGGTGTCCTTGACGGTCCGCGCCAGCTCCTTGATCTTGCCGGTGACCAGGCCCATGTCGCGGATCACCCGGCCGATCTGCACCCGCACCCGCGCCAGATCGCCGAGGATCTCCCGGTACCGCCGCGACCCCTGGGTCAGCCGCGCCAGGTGCCTCTCGTGGGCGGTCAGCTTGCGGCTTAAGCGGTTCACGCGGTTGATGGCGTCCAGCACCTGCCGGCGCCTGCGGTCGAGCGAGTCCTCCTCGTCATCGTCCACCGTGATGAGGTCCTCGACCCGGATCTCCTTGGCGCGGATCCGCCGGCCGTACTCAAGGAGCTGGTTGATGACGTACCTGCTCCTCGACAGCGCCTTGACCACGTTCTTCTCCCCGCGCTCGATCCGCCGCGCGATCTCCACCTCGCCCTCGCGCGTCAGCAGCGGGACCGTCCCCATCTCGCGCAGGTACATGCGCACGGGGTCGTTCGTCTTCTCCAGGGTGCCGGGCGTCAGATCGACCTTGGCCCCCTCCGGCTCCTTGCCGGCGGCCTTCTCCTCCAGCTTCTGCTTGTACTTCTCCTCGGAGTCGACCATCTCGATCCCCAGGGAGTCGAACAGGAGGAACATGTCGTCCAGGTCCTCGGGGGAGTGCACCTCCTCGGGCAGGACGTCGTTCACCTCGTCGTACAGCAGATAGCCGCGCTCGCGGCCGAGGTTGATCAGCTGCCGGACCTCGTCGTACTTCTCTTCGATACCCAAGAGGGTTCTCCTCAATGATCTACGCCGAGGCGTCGCCGAGCGCCTCGATGCTCCGCTTCAACGCCACCTTGCGGCGGAGAAGCTCGTCCGTCTCCGCCGCACCGTCGGTCGACTCCAGGCGCTTCTGGATCTCCCCCATCTGCCTCCGGAACCTCGCCGCGCGAAGCGCCAGCAGGCACGCGCGCCCCTCCTCCGGGCTCGCGGGCGGATGCGGCGTCGCCGCGATCCGGGTCAGAAGCTCCCGGGAGGGGTCGCTGATGTCCGCGCCGAGCGCCGGGTAGGTCAGGTCTCGACCCTCCTCCACCAATCGCCTGATGCCCTTCACGATCTCCGCGACCCGGCACATCTCGACGTCGCCGTCCTGCAGCTCCGCCAGCACCGACTCGCGGGCCGTGTCGGAGTCCATCAGGGCCCGGACCAGGCGCGACTCGACCTCGCTGACCGGGCGCGCGGCGTAGTCCACCGCCCCCGGGTCGATCCTCCTGCGCCGCTCGTGGACGGCCTCCTTCAGCTCCTGAAGGATCAAACGGTCCTCGATGCCCAGAACGCACGCCAGCATCTCCACCTGGCCGGCGCGCCGCACCGGGTTGTCCAGCCTGGCCAGGAACGGCAGCACCTCGTTCAACGCGTCCACCTTCCCCCTCGACGAGCCGAGATCGATCCTCGACGCCGCCTCGCGCGCCAGGTACTCGATGTAGGGCTTCGCCTCCCGCAGGCGGGCCCGGTACTGCTCGGCGCCGCGCTCCCTGACGTACAGATCCGGGTCCCGGCCGGGCGGGAGCGAGACCACCTCGACCTCGAACCCGTTCTCCAGAAGGACCTGGATGCTGCGCCGCGCGGCCGCCTTCCCGGCCGCGTCCGGATCGAAGCTCACCATGACCCTGTCCGTGAACCGTTTCAGCAGCCGGACGTGCCCGGCGGTGAACCCGGTCCCGAGGGTCGCGACCGCCTCGACGATCCCCGCCTGATGGAGGGTGACGACGTCCATGTAGCCCTCCACCAGGATCACATGCCCTTCCCGCCGGATCCCCTCGCGGGCCTGGAGCAGCCCGTACAGGTTGTCGCCCTTGCTGAACGCCGCCGTCTCCGGCGAGTTCAGGTATTTCGGCTCCCCTTCCTCGATGACCCGCGCCCCGAATCCGACCGCCTCCTCGGACAGGTTCAGGATCGGGAAGATGATCCGGTCCCGGAACCGGTCGTACGTCCGGCCGGTCTCCGGGTGGCGCGCGAGGACTCCCGCCAGGACGCCCCGCTCCTCCGCCCTCAGTTGCAAAGATCGCGCCAGACGGGCCTTCAGGCCGGTCCAGCCCGCCGGGGCGTACCCGATCCGGAAGGCCTCGAGCGTCTGCCCGGAGATCCCGCGTTTCGCCAGGTACCGCCGCGCCGTCTCGCCCGCGGGCCCGCGGAGCCCATCGCGGAAGTACCCGAGCGCCAGCCGGTTGACCTCCAGCACCTCCCGCCGCTCGCTGCTCTGCCTCGGCCCGAAGCTCGGGAGCGGGATGCCGCAGCGGGCCGCGAGCAGCCTGAGCGCCTCGGGGAACTCGAGCTTCTCGTGCAGCATCAGGAACTTGAAGACGTCCCCGCCGGCGCCGCACCCGAAGCAGTAGAAGAGCTGCTTGTCCGCGTCCACGTAGAAGGACGGGGTCTTCTCGGTGTGAAAGGGGCAGAGCCCTCTGTACCGGGAGCCGCTCCTCTTGAGGGCGACGAATTCCGCTACGATCTCGTGGAGGCTCGCCGAGGCCCGCACGGCCTCCACGGCGTCCCCCCTGTCCCTAGCTCCCCTGTCCACTCGACCCCCCGGCCAAATTGGCCGGACCGTGCCGAGGTGGCCGACTCGAGGCCCCCCCGGACTCCGGATCAGTCGTTGAAGCGCCTCTCCTGGGCCAGACGCTTGAGAGCTTTCTTTCGCGCCGCGAGCGCCTTGATCTTCCTCTTCTGGCTCGGCTTCAGGTAGTGCTGTCTCTTCTTCAGCTCAGACAGGACCCCCGATTTCTCGCATTTCCTCTTGAACCGCTTGAGTGCGTTCTCCAGTGACTCGTCCTCGCGCACCCTGACGAGGGGCATTCACACATCCCTCCCTTCGCTTCGCGACTTGCAGACCGTTCTTTTGGGGACCCGTGCGGATCCCCAGCGACCCCGCTGGAGGACGGGCCTTACGGTCGTCGGTGGCAATCTCTGTTAAGGCTGACGAGCCGGGGGATAACGCTAGGCTCGACAATGGATTAACAAGATCCGCGAACCAACGCCACATTAATATACGAACCCGCCGATGGGTTGTCAAGAAAGGGGGACAGGTTGGGTCAAAAATCCATCACAAGCCGCATATCATTGGAAATACATAACTTATCACAAATGTTGGCCCATATTTGCCTGTATCTAATCCTATGAGCCACGATTAATTATCGCTGCGGCATATCCCGCCCCGAACCCATTGTCGATGTTGACCACAAGCAGCCCCGACGCGCACGAGTTGAGCATGCTCATCAGCGCCGCCACCCCGCCGAGCCCGGTGCCATAGCCGACACTGGTCGGCACCCCTATCACCGGCACCGCGACCAGGCTCGCGACGATCCCCGGCAGGGCCCCCTCCATCCCGGCTATTGCAATTATCACCTTTGACTTCAATAACTTATCTCTGTAATCGAGGAGCCTGTGCAGCCCGGCCACGCCCACGTCGTACACCCTCTGCACCCGGTTGCCCATCACCTCGGCCGTCACCGCCGCCTCCTCGGCGATCCCTACGTCCGAGGTCCCGGCCGCCAGGACGAGGATCCCGGGGACTCTCCTGCGTCGGGCGGCGCCCTCCAGGGTGACCACCCGGGCCTCCGGATGGTAGCGAGCGGTCCGGAAGCGGCGCCGGATCTTCCGGTAGGACCCGGCGCAGACGCGGGTGACCAGAACCGGCTGGCCTCTCGACGCCACCCGCCCCATGATCGCGACGATCTGGTCGGTCGCCTTGCCCTCCCCGAAGATCACCTCCGGGAAGCCCCTGCGCAGGTGTCTGTGATGGTCCACCTTGGCGAACCCCAGGTCCTCGAACGGCAGGGTCTTCAGCCGCCGCAGGGCCGTCTCGATCGAGATCCGCTTCCGCTCGAGCCGTGACAGGATCCGCCTGAGATCGTCGGTGTGCACGTGGCCCCCTGAGGCGATTATAGGTCAGGCGCGGCCGCCCCCCGGACGCGCCGCTTGACAGCCCGCTCGCGGCTCCCCTACCATGGGCCCGAAACGCCTCTCGGACGGTCCTTTTCCGGGCGCGGCGGATGCCGTCCGAAAGCTCCTCCACGCGCGGCCATGAACACCAGAGCACGGGACGGACCCATGACCCGGCCTGTGGACAAACGGCGCCACCCGAGGATCGCCCAGCGCCTCCGCGTCCAGTCGCACCACCGCGGCGACCTGGAGCTCGAGACGCACGATCTCAGCGCCGGCGGCCTGTACTGCTCCTCGCCCGTCTTCCTGGCACCGATGACCAGGATGGCGCTCTCCCTGCTGCTGCCGCCGGACGGCCCGGGCAAGGCGGGCGGGCGGGTGAAGGGCGAGGCGATCGTCGTCCGCTCCGAGCCCGATCCCGGCCGCCGGGCCAAGGGGGCCTATCGCGTGGCCCTGTTCTTCTCGCGGATGGACGAGGAGGACCGCCGCCGGCTGCACGATTTCCTCGAGTCCCGGAGCGCGCGGACCGGGCGCGGGCGCAGCTGACGCGCCCGCCGCCGGCCGGCGAGGGGAGAGATCCGGTGAGGCGATACGTTGTCGGCGTGACCGGCGCCAGCGGCTCGCTCTGCGCCCGCTCGGTCCTGTGCCGCCTCCTGGCGCACCCGGAGGTCGAGCAGGTGCACGTCGTCCTCAGCCGCTTCTCCCTCATGACCATCCGCGCCGAGCTCGAGGGGCCGGCGCGCAGCGAGGAGGAGGCTCTGCGGACCCTGCTCGGCGATCGGGGTCCCGGCGCCCGGGCCGCATCGCGCCGGCCCCGACGGGCCGCATCCAAGATCGTCCTTCACCGCTCGGGCGATATGGCGGCCGCGATCAGCAGCGGGTCGTACGACACCAACGGCATGGTGATCGTCCCCTGCAGCGGCGGGACGCTGGCCGCCGTCGCCAACGGCGTCACCGGCAACCTGCTTCACCGGGCGGCCGAGGTCACCCTCAAGGAGCGCCGTCCTCTGGTGCTCGCCTTCCGGGAGACGCCGGTCAGCCTGGTGCACATCGAGAACATGAGGCTCGCCGCCAGGGCGGGGGCCGTGATCTATCCCTTGATCCCCGCCTTCTACCAGAGGCCGGGGAGGGTCGAGGAGGTGGTCGAGGGGTTCACCTCGCGCATATTCGATCTCCTGCGCCTGCGGCACGACCTCGGGCAGCCCTGGGGAGGCCGGCGGTGATCCCGCGGAGCGACCGCGCCGACGGCGGCGGCGCCGGCCGGGCCCGCGGCCCGCGCGCCCTCTTGGCGACGCTCTCCATGATCAAGTTCCAGCACACGCTGTTCGCGCTGCCCTTCGCCCTGACCGGCGCGGTCCTGGCGGCGGACGGCGCGCCCTCCCGGCGCCAGCTCGGATGGATTTTGGCGGCGATGGTGGGGGCGCGCAGCGCCGCGATGGTCTTCAACAGGATCGCCGACCTCAGGTACGACCGGGTCAACCCGAGGACGTCGGCGCGCCCGCTGGTGACCGGCGAGCTGGGCCTGCGTTTCGCCTGGTCCTTCCTGATCGCGAGCGCCGGGCTCCTGCTCCTCAGCGCGGCCATGCTCAACCGGCTCGCCTTCGTCCTCGCGTGGCCGGCGCTGGCCGTGATCCTCTCCTACTCGTACGCGAAGCGCGTGAGCTGGCTGACCCACCTGCACTTAGGGGCCTCGCTGGGGCTCGCCCCGCTCGGCGCCTGGGTCGCGGTGCGCGGATCGATCGGCGCCGCGCCGGTGGTCCTCGCGGCCGCGGTCGCCCTGTGGGTGGCCGGGTTCGACATCATCTACGCCTGCCAGGACGTGGAGTTCGACCGGCGCCACGGCCTGCGATCCGTCCCGTCGCGATTCGGCGTGCCGGCGGGGCTCCGGGCGGCCGCCCTGCTGCACGGCGCCACGGTGGCCCTCCTGCTGGCGGTGGCGCCGCTCCATCGCCTCGGCCCGTGGTACGTGGCGGGGGTGGCCGGGACGGCGCTCCTGCTCTGGTACGAGCACCGCCTCGTGCGGCCGGGCGACCTCAGCCGCGTCAACCGCGCCTTCTTCACGGTCAACGGGATCGTGGCCTTCGTGATCCTCGCAGCGACGATCACCGATCGGGCCCTGTGGGGGTGAGGAGCCGGCCGGGGCCGCCCGCGCCGATCCCGCGGACCTCGCCCGTCAGCAGGAGGTAGAGATCGCGCACGTTGGTGCCGGTCGGGCCCGTCAACACTTCGTCCCCGAGACGCCTGAAGAATCCGTAGCTGTTCGACTGCCCGAGCTGGCGCCGCGGGTCGAGGCGCGAGGCGCGCGCGCGGTCGAGCGACGCGCCGTCGACGATCGCGCCGGCGGCCGGGGAGTTGCCGTCGATCCCGTCGCTGCCGAGCGCCAGGAAGGTCCACGGCCTGACCGCCAGCCCGGAAAGCCGCAGGGCGAGACGCAGCGCGAACTCCTGGGCCCGGCCCCCTCGCCCCCGCCCGACGGGAACCGTGGTGACTTCGCCCCCGAGGACCAGCAGGCGCGTCCCCGAGGGCGCCGTCTCGACGGCGCGCCCGAGCCTCTCGACGGCGTCCCCGACCGGCCCGGCCATCTCGGTGCCCACGGCCTCGGACGGCAGCCCCCGGGACAGGCCGGCGCGCACGGCGGCGGCACGCAGGTCGCGGTTCGACACGACGACCTCCCAGCGCGCGCGGCGGAACGCGGCGATGCCGGCGCGCGGCGTGTCCGGCAGCCGGCCGGAGCGCATCGCCTCGAGGGCGCGCTCCGGAAGGAGCGGGGCGAGGCCGTGGCGATCGATCGCCAGGACCATGTCGTCGAAGGTGCTGCGATCGGGCAGGGAGGGTCCCGAGGCCACCTCGTCGCAGCGCTCGGGATCGACATCGCAGACGATGAGCGTCGTCAGGGAGGAGGCGCGGCGGGCCGCGATCGCCAGCCGTCCCCCCTTGAGCGCCGAGAAGCGCTTGCGCACCGCGTTGATCGCCTCGACCGGCGCCCCCGACCCGATCAGGGCGCGATGCAGCTGCGCCTTGTCCGCCCGGGTCAGGAACGGCGCGAGGGGCGCCGCCATCATCGACGACCCGCCTCCGGAGGCCAGGAAGACCACGTCGTCGCCGGCGCGGGCCGCGGCGGCGAGCCGCAGCGCCGCCCGCCCCGCGGCGAACGCGCCGCGTCCCGGCACCGGATGCTCGCCCCGCAGGCAGGTCAAGCGCAGACCGCCCGCCGGCCGGCCGGGCTTCAGGGAGCCCGGCCCGATCACGAGACCCTCGACCCGTCGCGTCGCGCCGGCCTCGAGCACGCGATCGAGCAGTCCCTCCGTCATCGGACCGGCCGCCTTCCCGTAGGCCAGGATCAGCAGGCGGCCCTTCCTCTCCAGCGTGAGCGAGCGCCCGCACAGGTTCAGCCTCCGCGCTCCGACGCCCACGTTGCGAAGCACGGCCTGGCGCGCATTGCAGGACCCGAGCGCCTCACGGACGACCTCGCGCAGCACCCGTCGGGCGGGGGTTCGCCAGGACGCCGCTGTGGATACCTTGAGCATCAATCACTCCATGGCGTTCTCTGAAAACCCCGGCGGACGGGGGATCGGGGTGGATCTGCCCGCGAACACCTTGTCCGGCGCGTCTTGACACGGGATCGATCCCTCTGCTATAACCCGCCCAACCCGCGAACTGCCGTGCGGCTTCTTTCCAACCCCGTCCTCTTGAGGAGGTGCCTGGATGAACAAGGCCGACCTGATCGACAAGATCGCCAAGGACGCGCGCATCAGCAAGACCGCGGCCGGCAAGGCGCTGGACTCCCTCGTCGACGGCATCACCAAGTCCTTGAAGAAGGGCGACAGAGTGGCGCTGGTCGGGTTCGGGACGTTCACCGTCTCGAAGAGGAAGGCCCGCGTCGGGCGCAATCCGCAGACCGGCGAGCAGATCGAGATCAAGGCGCGCAAGGTGGCCCGCTTCCGCCCGGGCAAGGAGCTGGCCGCGGCCATCCGCTGATCGCGCGGAGACGCGAGCTGCTCGAGCCTTCTCTTCTTGAGAGAATGGAGCGGGGCGGCGCTGCCAAGGCGCCGCCCCGTGCTGCCCGCGCCCTCCTCCCGCTACTCCACGCTCAGCAGGACCGCCCCCGCCTCGACGGTCTCGCCCGTGGCGACGCTCACGGCGACGACCTTCCCCTCTTTCGGCGCCGGGATCTCGTTCTCCATCTTCATCGCCTCAACGACTATCACGCCCTGGCCACGCCGGACCTCCTGGCCCTCGCGCACCAACAGCGCCGTCACCCGTCCCGGCATGACCGCGCGCACCTCCGCCCTCCCCTCTCGGCGCGGCGGGGCCGCGCGCGCCGCGCGCCTCAGCGGGTCGGCGATCCTCACGGGGTAGGTTCGGCCGCCGATGGTCACCGCGTAGGCGCGCTCCTCCGCCCCGGGGACCGCGGCCCCGTCGCCCTCGCGCGCGACCGTCGCCTCCACGATCCTCCCCTCGGCCCACAGCACGAGCGACGGGCGCGTGCCGCGCGACTCCACCACCAGCTCGCGCCCGTCCAGCCGGACCGCGTACCGGCCGGCGCCGCGGCGGCTGATCTCGACGCGGAACTCGCGATCGCCGACGCTCGCCACACAGCGCATCGCGGGCTACCCTCCCGCGGCGGGCCCGACGCCCCGCCGCTCACGCTCCCTTGAGGCGGTTCAGTCGGGATCCCATCAACGCCCGCCGCCCGGCGAGCGTCCAGGCGCTCGGCCCCCGGCCCCGATCGGTGGCCACCGCGCGCGCCGACTCCTCGCACCGTACGATCGCCGCAGCGATCGCGGCCATCTCGACCTCCGGCCCCGCAGCCCGCAGCCGCTCCGCCACCCGCGGGAGGACCCTCTCGACGTAGCCGATGTCGATCCGCCCCGCGCGGAAGTCGCCCTCCTCCAGGATCTCCCTGTGGAAGGGGATCGTCGTCCTGACGCCGACGATCTGGAACTCGTCGAGGGCGGCCCGCATGCGCGCCATCGCCTCGTCCCGGTCGCGGCCCCAGGTGATCAGCTTAGCGACGAGGGGGTCGTAATGGAGCGACACCTCGTCCCCGGGCTGCAGCGCCGTGTCGACCCTCACCCCGGGGCCCGCCGGCAGCCGCACGGCCGCCACCCTCCCCGGGCAAGGGAAGAACGAGTTCGTCGGATCCTCGGCCAGGATGCGGCACTCCATCGCCCAGCCGCGGGGGCGCAGCCGATCCTGCCGCACCGACAGGCGGTCCCCGCGCGCGATCTCGATCTGGGCCCGCACGAGGTCGATGCCGGTGACCAGCTCGGTCACCGGGTGCTCCACCTGGAGCCGCGCGTTGACCTCCATGAAGTGCGCGCGGCCGGCCCGATCCACCAGGAACTCGACGGTCCCCGCGTTCCGGTACCCGCACGATCGGGCGACCTCGATCGCCAGCTGCCCCAGCCGCTCCCGTGCGCCGTCCGACACGCCTGGGCCGGGCGATTCCTCGATCAGCTTCTGATGCCGTCTCTGGGTCGAGCACTCGCGCTCCCCCAGGTGGACGGCCCCACCGTGGGCGTCGGCGAGGATCTGCACCTCGATGTGGCGCACCCCCTCCAGGTACCTCTCGGCGTAGATGCCGTCGTCGCCGAACGAGGCCCGGGCCTCCGAGCGCGCGGCGCGAACCGCCGTCTCGAGGTCCGCCTCCCGCCGCACGATCCGCATCCCTCTGCCGCCGCCCCCCGCGGCGGCCTTCAGGATCAGGGGGAAGCCGGACTGCCGCGCGAACACCCGGATCGCGTCGAGGTCCGCCCTCTCGGTGAGGCCGGGGATCACCGGAACCCCGTGGCGCGCCGCCTGGCGCCGCGCCGCCGCCTTGTCCCCGACCAGGCGCATGGCCTCCGGCGGCGGCCCGATGAAGATCATCCCCGCCGCCGCGACCGCCTCCGCGAAGTCGGGATTCTCCGCCAGGAAGCCGTACCCGGGGTGGACCGCATCGGCCCGCATCGCGCGGGCGGCGCTCAGGACCGCGTCGATGTCCAGGTACGACGAGGCCGCGGGCGGCGGCCCGATCGGGCGGGCCGCGTCGGCCAGCCGCACCGGGAGCGAGTCCCGGTCCGCCTCCGAGTAGACGATAAGCGGCGACAGGCCCATCCCGCGGCAGCCGCGCAGGACGCGCAGGGCGATCTCGCCCCGGTTGGCGATCAGGATCCGACGCATCCTTACCTGTCCCCCACGCCCGGACGAGCGCCGCGTGGATGCCGAAGGCCCGGCCGGGGTCAGAGCGGGATGTTCCCGTGCTTGCGCGGCGGCAGCGTGTCCTTCTTCGTCCCGAGCAGGCGGAGGGCCCGGATGACCTTGCCCCGCGTGACGCGCGGCTCGATCACCTCGTCCACGTACCCGCGCTCCGCGGCGACGTAAGGATTCGCGAACTTGTCCCGGAACTCGTCCACCTTCCGCTGGCGCAGGGCTCCCGGGGACCTCGACGCCGCCAGCTCCCGCCTGTAGAGGATCTTGACCGCCCCCTCCGGGCCCATCACGGCGATCTCCGCCGTGGGGTAGGCGAAATTGAAGTCGGTGCGGATGTGCTTGGATCCCATCACGCAGTAGGCGCCCCCGTACGCCTTGCGCGTGATGACCGTGACCTTGGGGACGGTCGCCTCCGCGAAGGCGTACAGAAGCTTCGCCCCGTGCCTGATGATGCCGCGGTGCTCCTGGTCGGTGCCCGGCAGGAACCCGGGAACGTCCTCGAAGATCACCAGTGGCACGTTGAAGGCGTCGCAGAAGCGCACGAAGCGCGCGCCCTTCAGCGATGCGTCGATGTCGAGCGTCCCGGCCAGCACCGCCGGCTGGTTGGCCACGACCCCGACCACCCCGCCGTCCAGCCGGCCGAACCCGACGATCAGGTTGCGCGCGAAGTGCTCGTGGACCTCCAGGAACACCCCCTCATCCAGGACCCGCCGGACCAGATCCCGCATGTCGTACGGCCTGTTGGGCTCGGCGGGGATCAGGCGGTTCAGGTCCTCGTCCTCCCTGTCGGGGTCGTCCCCCGTCTCCCTGCGCGGGGGATCCTCCAAGTTGTTGGAGGGGAGGTACGAGAGCAACTCCCGGATGAGCGCCAGGGCCGCGGCGTCGTCGCTGGCGGCGAAGTGCGCCACTCCGCTCACCGACGCGTGGGTCATGGCCCCTCCGAGCTCCTCCTTGGTCACCTCCTCGTGGGTCACCGCCTTGATGACGTCGGGACCGGTGATGAACATGTAGGAGGTGCCCTCCACCATGATGTTGAAATCGGTGATCGCGGGGGAGTAGACCGCCCCGCCGGCGCAGGGCCCCATGATCGCCGAGATCTGCGGGATCACGCCCGACGCCAGGGTGTTGCGCAGGAAGATGTCGGCGTAGCCGCCCAGCGACACGACGCCCTCCTGGATCCGGGCTCCGCCGGAGTCGTTCAGCCCCACGACCGGCGCCCCGACCTTCATCGCCAGGTCGAGGATCTTGCAGATCTTCATCGCGTAGGTCTCGCTCAGAGACCCGCCGAAGACCGTGAAATCCTGCGCGAATACGAAGACGGGCCGGGCCTCGATCGTCCCGTGACCGGTGATCACGCCGTCCCCGGGGATCCGCTGCCGCTCCATCCCGAAGTCGGTGCAGCGGTGGACGACGAACCGATCGACCTCCTGAAAGCTTCCGGGGTCCAGCAGCAGGTGGACGCGCTCCCTGGCCGGGAGCTTGCCCTCCTCCCTCTGGCGGCGCAGGCGTTCCTCGCCGCCCCCCAGCTCGGCCTGCCGGTTCCTGCGCGCCAGCTCCTCGAACCGATCCCGGGCCACCGCGTCCCCTCCGCTCTCGTCCGGACGGGCCGACCTAGGCGTTCCCGCCGTCGGCTCCCGACGGCCCGGAGGGGAGCCGGCCCGACGGCCCGACGGCCCCGCCCGGACCATCAGGACCGGCGCCGGAAGAAGGCCGCCCCTCGCCCACCGCCATCTCCTCCCGCTCCGCCACCGGCGTGACCGCCACCACCGTATCGCCCTCCTCCGGGTTGATGAGCCGCACCCCCTGGGTCGGCCGGCCGAGGATGGAGATGTCGCGGACGTCGGTGCGGATGATCTTGCCGAACGCGGTGATGATCATCACCTGGTTGTCCTCCCCCACCTCCATCACCTGCACCACGGGCCCCGTCCTCTCGGTCACCTTGAGGTTGATGATCCCGGTTCCGCCGCGTCCCTGGAGCCGGTACTCGGACACCTCGGTCCGCTTCCCGTACCCCCTCTCGGTCACGCTGAGGATCGTCGTCGCGCTGGAGCTGAGGCAGTCCATCTCGACCACCGTGTCGCTCCCCTGCAGCCGCATGCCGATCACGCCCCGGGCGCCCCGCCCCATGGGGCGCACGTCGCTCTCCGGGAAGCGGATGGACTGTCCCTGCGCCGTCGCCATGAAGATCTCCTGGCGGCCGTCGGTGAGCTTCGCCGAGAGCAGCTCGTCGTCCCGGTCCACCCCGACGGCGATGATCCCGCCCGAGCGCGGGTTCGCGTAGGCGGCCAGGCTCGTCTTCTTGATCACCCCCCTGCGGGTGCAGAAGACGATGAAGCGGTCATCGCGGAACTCCTTCGTCGCCACCACCGAGGCGACCTTCTCCTCCGGTCCCAGCTCGACGAAGTTGGCGATGCTCTTCCCCTTTCCGGCCGCCCCGATCTGCGGGATCTCGTGGACCTTCAGCCAGTGCACCCGGCCCCGCGTCGTGAAGAACAGCATGTGGGCGTGCGTGGACGCGACGAACAGGTGCTCGACGAAGTCCTCGTCGCGCGTCGTCATGCCGATCCGGCCCTTGCCGCCCCGCCTCTGGCTCCGGTAGGTCGACAGCGGGTTGCGCTTCACGTACCCGGCGTGCGACACGGTGATCACCATGTCCTCCTCGGCGATCATATCCTCGATGGAGATCTCCCCGGGGGCGGCGATGATCTCCGTCCGCCGGGCGTCGCTGAACCCCTTACGGATCTCCCTGAGCTCGTCCGCCAGGATCCCGTAAACGAGGCGCTCGTTCCCCAGGATCTCCCTGAGCCGCGCGATCTCCTTGAGCGTTTCCTTGTACTCCTCGACGATCTTGTCCCGCTCGAGGCCCGTGAGCCGCTGCAGCCTCATCTCGAGGATGGCCTGGGCCTGGGCGTCGCTCAGCTCGAACCGCTGCCGCATCGAGCGGCGCGCCTCGTCCGGGGTTCGCGACGACCTGATGAGCGCCACCATCTCGTCCAGGTTGTCGAGGGCGACCTTCAGGCCCTCGAGGATATGGGCCCTCTCCTCGGCCCGCGCCAGATCGAACCCGGTCCTCCGCGTGATCACCTCGCGGCGGTGGTCGATGAAGCAGCCGATCACCTCCTTGAGGTTCAGGACTCTGGGGCGGTTGCGCACGATCGCGAGGAAAATGGCGCCGAAGGTCTCCTGCATCTGCGTGTGCTTGTAGAGGTTGTTCAGGATGACCTTCGGGACCGCGTCGCGCCGCAGCTCGAGGACGACCCGGATGCCGTCCCGGTCGGACTCATCCCGGATGTCGGTGATCCCGTCCACCCTCTTGTTGTTCACCAGGGCGGCGATCTGCTCGATCAGGCGGGACTTGTTGACCTGGTACGGGATCTCGGTGATGACGATCCGGTCCTTCCCCTTCTTTCCCCCCGCCTCGATCGTCGCGCGCGCGCGCATGGGGATGATGCCGCGCCCGGTCCGATAGGCCTGCACGATCCCCTCCCGGCCGAGGATGAAGCCGCCGGTCGGGAAATCCGGCCCCCTGACGTGCTCCATGAGCCGGTCGATGCCGATGTCCGGATCCTCGACCTGGGCGATGATGGCGTCGATCACCTCCCGCATGTTGTGCGGCGGAATGTTCGTGGCCATCCCCACCGCGATCCCCGCGGAGCCGTTGACCAGGAGGTTCGGGAACCTGCACGGCAGCACCAGCGGCTCCTGCTGCTGCCCGTCGTAGTTGGGGCCGAAGTCGACCGTGTCCTTCCCGATGTCGGCCAGCATCTCGTGCGCGAGCCTGGCCATCCGCACTTCCGTGTAGCGCATGGCGGCGGGAGCGTCGCCGTCGATCGAGCCGAAGTTGCCCTGGCCGTCGACGAGCGGGTGGCGCATGGCGAAGTCCTGCGCCAGGCGGACGATGGCGTCGTAGATCGCCGCGTCGCCGTGCGGGTGGTACTTCCCCATCACGTCCCCCACGATCCGGGCGGCCTTCTTGTACGGCTTGTCGTGGTGGTTTCCCGCCTCGTGCATGGCGAAGAGGACCCTCCTGTGCACGGGCTTGAAGCCGTCCCGCACGTCGGGGAGGGCGCGGCCGATGATCACGCTCATCGCGTAGTCGAGATACGACCGCCGCATCTCGTCCTCCAGCGTGATGCGGCTCTGCTCGGCGGGAGTCTTGAGCGTGTCGTCCATGTCTAGATGTCGAGATTCCTCACGTTCAGGGCGTTGTCCTCGATGAACCTCCGGCGGGGCTCGACCGTGTCGCCCATGAGCACCGTGAAGATCTCGTTGGCCTCCACCGCGTCGGCGATGGTCACCTGGAGGAGCCGGCGGGACTCGGGGTTCATCGTGGTGTCCCACAGCTGATCGGGGTTCATCTCACCCAGCCCCTTGTAGCGCTGGATGCTCAGGCCCTTCTTGCCCTCCTCCATGAGGTGCTGCAGCAGCTCCCGGCGGGTCGCGACGCTCGTCTCGCTGCCGTTCTCGGAGATCACGAAGGGGGGGCGGCTCAGGACGCCGAGCGAGACCCGCAGGCCCCACAGCGTCCTGTACTCGACCGAGGAGACCAGGTCCCAGCCGACGGTCCCCCCCACGTGCCCGCGGGACCGCGACGCGACCTCCAGGGTGTAGCGGCCGTGCTCCTCGTCCCGCTGGAGATCGCTGCTGCGGTAGCCCGCCGCCTCGATCGCCTCCCGCACCCGCTCCAGCTTCTCCGCCGACTGGAAGGTCGAGACCTCGTGCACGCCCTGATCGAGGAGCTGCTCCACCAGCCGCGCCTCGAAGCCGCGCCGCGCCAGCAGGTCCAGATGGAACTGGTACCGGACCAGGCACTCGAGGAGGTTGCGCAGCTCCGCCCCCTCCAGGACCCTGCCCTGCTCCGGGACCCTGACCACGCGCTCCTGCGCGGCGTGGGCCATCAGGAAGTCGTTCAGCTCGTCGTCGTTCCCCAGGTATCTCTCGGTGCGCCCTTTCTTGATCTTGTACAGCGGCGGCTGGGCGATGTACAGGTGGCCTCTCTCGATGATCTGCGGCATCTGCCTGTAAAAGAAGGTCAGCAGCAGCGTCCGGATGTGTGACCCGTCCACGTCCGCGTCGGTCATGACGATGATGCGGTGATACCTCAGCCGGGCGTGGTCGTAGTCGTCCTCCCCGATGCCCGTCCCCAGCGCCGTGATGATGGTCCGGATCTCCTGGCTCGAGAGCATCTTGTCGAACCGGGCCTTCTCCACGTTGAGGATCTTCCCTCGCAGCGGGAGGACCGCCTGGGTCCGGCGGTCCCGCCCCTGCTTCGCCGAGCCCCCGGCCGAGTCCCCCTCGACGATGAACAGCTCCGCCTTTCCGGGGTCGGTCTCCTGGCAGTCCGCGAGCTTGCCGGGAAGCGATCCGGAGTCGAGCGCGCCCTTGCGACGGGTGAGCTCCTTGGCCTTGCGGGCCGCCTCGCGCGCGCGCAGCGCCTCCAGGGCCTTCTCCAGGATCCTGCGCGCGACCGGGGGGTTCTCCTCGAAGAAGGCGGACAGCCTGTCGTGGACGATCGCCTCGACGATCCCCTTCACCTCGCTGTTGCCCAGCTTGGTCTTCGTCTGGCCCTCGAACTGCGGGCGCGTGAGCTTGACGCTGATCACCGCGGTCAGGCCCTCGCGGACGTCCTCGCCCGAGAGCGCCACCTGCTCCCTCGTCACCGCGCGCGCGGCGTAGCTGTTGATGGTCCGCGTCAGGGCGGAGCGGAAGCCCGACATGTGCGTCCCGCCCTCGAGGGTGTTGATGCTGTTGGCGAAGGAGAAGACGATCTCGTTGTAGCCGTCGTTGTACTGCAGGGCGATCTCCGCGAGGATCCCGTCGCGCTCCCCCTTGATGTAGATCGGCTTCGGGTGGATGGCGTTCCGATTCCGGTTGAGGTGCTCGACGAAGGAGGAGATGCCGCCCCGGTAGTTGAACTCGTGGCGCTTGTTCTCGGCCCGCTCGTCCTCGATGACGATGGTCACGGTCTCGTTCAGGAACGCCAGCTCGCGCAAGCGCTGGGACAGGGTGTCGAACGAGAAGTTCACGTCGTCGAAGATGGTCGGGTCGGGACGGAAGGAGATCCTGGTGCCGCGCCGCTTGGTGGTGCCGGTCTGGTGAAAGGGGGTGACGGTCTTGCCCCGCTCGAAGCGCATCTCGTAGACCTGGCCGTCCCTCCAGATCTCCAGGTCGAGGAACTCGGAGAGGGCGTTGACGACGGAGACCCCCACCCCGTGCAGCCCGCCCGACACCTTGTACGACTCGTTGTCGAACTTGCCGCCGGCGTGGAGCATGGTCATGACCACCTCCGCCGCCGGCTTGCCCTCGCCGGCGTGGGTGTCCACCGGGATGCCGCGGCCGTTGTCCACCACGGTGAGCGAGTTGTCGATGTGGATCGTCACCTCGATGCGGTCGCAGTGGCCGGCCTGAGACTCGTCGATGCTGTTGTCGACGACCTCGTACACCAGATGGTGCAGGCCCCCGGGACCGGTGTTGCCCACGTACATCGCCGGCCGCTTGCGGACCGCCTCGAGGCCCTCCAGGACCTTGATCTTGGAGGCGTCGTACAGGTCGGGAGCGCCGGGCGTCCGCATCGCGGGGTCAGGATCCATGCCGGCTGCTCCTCCTCAGGCCGCTCTCACCCACCTGTGCGCGCACCCCGCTCGGCGGTGGCTGCGAAGCTTGAGGTCACGGGCCGTCGTTCCCGGATGCTCTCGTGTGGGGGCGCTTTCCGGAGCGGGATGGAGTCGCATGGCGGGCCCGCCCGCGGGTCGCCGGCCGGAAACGGCCGGAAACAAGCGGAATCTTACCACAGCGTGGCCCCGCGGACAACGGCCAACGCGCCCGCCTCGGCCTCGAATGAGAATATATATATAGGTTGGGCCGACGCGCCTGGGATGTAATTATAACTTATTTATTATTAATCACTTCGGCGATTCACAGCGGTCATCACAGGCGCATCGGCATCACGACGTACTGGTAGTCGCGCCCCTCCACCGCCAGCGGGCGCAACAGGCCCTGCGTCCCCTCGTCCTTGAGCGCCAGCTCCACCGTCCCCGTACCCACCGCCTGGAGGAAGTCGGTCAGGTATTTGGCGTTGAAGGCGACCTCCATCGGCGCCGCGTCGTAGTCCACCTCGAGCGTCTCGGCGGCCTCCCCCACCTCAGGATTGCTCGACGCGATCTCCAGCGCGCCCTTCCCCAGGCTGAGCCGCACGGCCCGCGATCGGTCGCTCGCGAGCAGCGCCACCCGCCGCACCACCTCCGCGAGCGCCCCCGCTTCCACCCGCAGGCGCCGGTCGTTGCCGCGCGGGACCACGTCCTCGTACTCGGGGAACTTCGCCACAGCGAGCGTCGAGCTCAGGACCGTGCCCCCGACCTTGAAGAACACGTGGTTCTGCTTCCGGCCGAGGAGCACCTCGTCCCGCCCCTCCGCTATCCGCGACAGCTCGTGCAGCGCCTTGCGCGGCACCACCATCTCCATCCGGCCCTCCAAGGCCGACTTCTCCAGCCGTCCGCTGACCCGCGCCAGTCGATGGCCGTCGGTCCCGACCAGCATCAGGTGCCTCTTCTCCACGACCACCAGCACTCCGCTGATCTGAGGCCGCGAATCATCCGCCGCCACCGCGAAGATCACCTTCGCGATCATGTCGAGCAGCAGCGCCGCCTCGATCGGCAGCGCCTCCCGGAAGTCGAATTCCGGGATCTCCGGGAAGTCATCGCGCGCCAGCCCCACGATCCGGAACCGCGCCCTCCGGCACGTGATCACCACCCAGTTGTTCTCCTCCGAGCGCAGCCGCACGGCCGCGTCCGGAAGATGACGTACGATGTCGAACAGCCGCCGCGCCGACAAGGTCAGCGACCCGGGCTCGCTGACCTCCGCCTCGCAGCGGCTGCGGATCCCGACCTCCATGTCCGTCGCCATCAGCTCGGCGCGGCCGCCCGCGGCGTCGATGAGGATGTTCGACAGGATCGGAATGGTGCTCCTCCTCTCGACGATCCCTTGCATCGCCTGGAGCTCCCGGAACAGGTGGTCTCGGCTCGTCACGAAGTCCATGGCGCCTCCGACGGAGACGATCGGCTCCCGATCCAGATCCTAAGAGATCGTGATTCTAGCACTAGCAGGAGATGTGGGAAGTGAGGAAATGAGCCGGGCGGCGCGGCGGACGGGGCGTTGCGGGGCGGCCCGGGGTTGACGGTCCTGTGGGGGGCGCGATGACGGCGTGTGGACGCTCCGGGTGGGCGGCGCGATCCGCGCTCGGCCGCGGCGCGGTCCACAGGCGCCGGTGGACGGCTCATTCGAACGACTCGGCCAGGCCGTCGATGATGCCGGCGAACTCTCGGTCCCGGGCGCGCATCGCCTCGATCTTGCGGACCGCGTGGAGGACGGTCGTGTGGTGCTTGCCCCCGAAGCAGGTCCCGATGGCGGGAAGCGACTTGCCGGTCAGGCGCTTGCACAGGTACATGGCCACCTGACGGGGGAAGGAGATGTGCTTGGCGTTGTTGCGGGACTTCAGCTCCGCGACGCGGATCTGGTAGTAGTTGGCGACGAGCTTCTGGATCGCCTCCGCGGTGACCGCGCGGGCTCGGTCGTCGATGAGGCCCTTGAGGGTCTCCTGCGCCATCTCCAGGTCGATGGCGCGTCCGGTCAGGGATGAGAAGGCGATCAGGCGGATGAGCGAGCCCTCCAGCTCGCGGATGTTGGAGCGTATCCTGCTGGAGATGAACAGCGCGACGTCCTCCGGGAGGCTCACGTTCTCGGCCTCCGCCTTCTTCCTCAGGATGGCGACCTTGGTCTCGAGGTCTGGCGGTTGAATGTCGGCGAGCAGGCCCCACTCGAAGCGCGAGCGGAGCCGCTCCTCGAGGGTCGGGATGTCGCGCGGGGGGCAGTCGCTGGTGATGACGATCTGCTTCTGCGACTCGTACAGGGCGTTGAAGGTGTGGAAGAACTCCTCCTGGGTGCGCTCCTTCCCGGCCAGGAACTGGATGTCGTCGATGAGGAGGAGGTCGACGTTGCGGTAGCGGTCCTTGAAATCGAGCGTCTTGTCGAAGCGGATCGAGTTGATGAGCTCGTTCATGAACGACTCGGTGCTGATGTAGAGCAGGCGCAGCCCCGGCAGCACGCGCCCCACACCGTGGCCGATCGCGTGCATCAGGTGGGTCTTGCCGAGGCCCACCCCGCCGTAGATGTACAGGGGGTTGTAGGCGCCGGACGGCTGCTCGGCGACGGCGATGGCGGCGGCGTGGGCGAACTGGTTGCAGGAGCTGACCACGAAGGAGCCGAAGGTGTAGCGCGGGTTGAGGCCGGCCGACAGCGGCTGGGCGGGTGAGCTCCTGGCGGGGGCGGGGGGCGTCGTCCCGACGGCGCGAGGCCGCGCCGCTGGTCGCGCCGCGAGCGGCGCGGGCGATGCGGCCTCCCGGCGGGGGGAGCCGCCCGGGGCCCGCCGGCTGGTGAAGTTCACGCGCAGCTCGCCGCAATCGAGCTGCCGTGCGGTCTCCCGGATGAGGGGCAGGTAGTTCTTGCTGATCCACTCCGCGAACAGCAGGCTCGGGACCTCGACGTTCAGCGTCCCGTCCGCCACCGACAGCTGCTGGGTGGGCTTGAGCCAGGTGTTGAAGCTCTGGCTGTTGACCTTTCCCTGAAGGGCGGCGAGGATTCTCTCCCAGAGTGTCATCGGGCGCTCGACCCTGCGGGGGGGTTCCCGCGAACGGTTCCTTCTGAGTCGCTCCTGACGGGCTATTGGCCCGGCCCCCGCTCACCTTTTCAACAGCTTTTCCACATCATGTGGAAAACGCGATTGCCCGGAAGCGATTGAGCGGAGGCGACTTCCGCCGACTGGGGGCCGCCGGGCGCCGGATCTTATGTCAACCCGGACCTCCCTCCACCAGATATGGGACCGGCACAGCGAGCACCGAGAGATCTGGTGCCGGGCCCGCGTCGCGGGGATGGCGTCCGGGTGGAGACGACACGACGACCTCTTCGGGAGCGAGCGCCCGAAAAAACCATCGAGCTCAGATGAAGTGGCTAGGACCGACCGCGCTCTTCCGTATTTTTTTTGGACGGCGCACTATACACCTGCGTCCCGGGACGATCAATATTTTTTTTCGGGGGCGGCGCATTCTCCGGGCAGCGCCTCGGGCTCGATGCGCCCCGCCGCCAAGGGCTCGACGCGGCTCGCCTTGACACCCCCGCGTCCGCGGGTCCATAATCCGGCCTTCCGCAAGCCGAGGCGTGGCCGCCGGGGCCCGGGAAGAGAGTGATGAAGCGCACCTACCAGCCGAACAGCCGCCGGCGCAGGAGGACGCACGGCTTCCGCGCCCGCATGCGCACCCGGAGCGGGCGCGAGGTGCTGAACCGCCGGCGGGCGAAAGGACGCAAGCGGCTGAGCGTGTGAGCGCCGACGAGCGTTTCCGCCCCCGCGACCGGATCCGCAAGCGAAGCGAGTACCAGGCCATATACCACAGGGGGCAGAGGATCCCCTCGGGGCACTTCGTCCTCTTCGTGATGCGCAACGCCCACGGCTGGCCGCGTCTCGGGATCACGGTCACGCGGCGCCTCGGCGACGCGGCGAAGCGCAACCGGGCCAAGCGCCTCATCCGCGAGGTCTTCCGGAGGCACAAGCGCGAATGGAACAGCGTGGATATCGTGGTCAACGGCCGGCCGGGGCTTCCGGAGGCGGATTTCCGCGCGCTGGAGTCGGAGCTCGTGCGGCGGCTGCGGGCGTTCCGCAAGGCGAGGTGAGATCCGCCCTCCTCCGAACCGCCCTCGCCCTGATCGAGGCATATCGGCGCTGGGTCTCGCCGATGCTGCCGCCGGCATGCCGGTTCGTCCCCAGCTGCTCCGAGTACGCCGCCGCCGCGGTCGAGCGGCACGGGATGCGGCGCGGCGCGGTCCTGGCCGTCCGGCGGCTCCTCCGCTGCCAGCCGCTGTCTCGCAGCGGCTACGATCCGGTTCCCTGATGGAAGAGAAGCGGCTCCTCCTCGCCCTCCTGCTGCTGATCGGGTTCTTCTTCCTTTGGTCGTGGCTTTTCCCTCCTCCCAAGAGGGCCCCGGTGCCCGTGACGGAGGCGCCGCCGGCCGGCGAGGCCGCTGCAGCGGCCTCGGCGACGCCGGGACCGCGGGTATCGCCGGAAGGGCGAGCGAGTGTGCCCGGGCTCGGGCTTCTCGGCGGGGGAGCGGACGTGGCGCGGCGGCCGGAGCTGCCGAAGGGCACGCGCGTCGCCGCGTCGGCGGAGGAGCGGGTCTGTATCGACACGCCGCTGTACGAGATAGAGCTGACGAACCGCGGCGCCCGGGTCACCTCCTGGAGGCTGAAGGACTATCAGGACGACCAGGGGCAGCCGCTGGACCTGATCCCCGAAGCGGCGATCCGGCTGGATCGGCTGCCCCTCGAGATGGCCCTGGAGGACCCGGACGCCTCCCGCAGGCTGAGGGAGGCGCTGTACCGCGTCGAGCGCGCCGAGCGGAGCATCGACGGCCGCGCCGTCACCGAGGTCCTGTTCGCGTACAGCGACGGCGCGGGGCTGTCCGCCACCAAGCGCCTGCGGATCGTCCACGACGGCTACCTGGGAGAGCTGCGGGTGGCGGCCGAGGCGGGCGGCAGGCCGGTCACGCCCTACCTCGTCTGGGGTGCGGGGTTCGCCGCGCACACCGGGAAGGAGAAGGGATATTACGCCGACGTCCCCCAGGTCGTGGTGAACCTTGGGGGCGAGATCCGCTTCAAGGCGCAGCCTGGCCTGAAGCCCGGCGAGCCGTGGCTCGAGGCCGGCCTCGTCAACTGGGCCGGCGTGGGCGACAAGTACTTCGCGGCCGTGTTCGTGCCGCGCGCGCCCGCCGCGGGCCGGGCGGTGGCGGAGGCCCTCCCGCTGGTGGAGGAGGGGCGCGAGCGGACCTTCCTGTCGTTCGTCCTGGCGCTGCCGGGGTCGGGCGAGTACGGGCTGTTCGTCGGCCCGAAGGACTACGAGGTCCTCAAGGCCACCGGGCACGGGCTCGATCGGCTGGTCGACTTCGGGTTCTTCGGCTTCATCGCCCTGCCGATGTTCTACGCGCTCAAGTACCTGAACTCGCACGTCGGCAACTACGGCTGGGCCATCATCATCCTGACCATCGGGATACGGCTGGTCCTGTTCCCCTTCATGCACCGCAGCCAGGTGAGCATGAAGAGGACCCAGGAGAAGATGAAGAAGCTGCAGCCGAAGATCAAGGCGCTGCGCGAGAGGTACCGCAGGCTGGAGCGCAAGGAGATCGAGAAGAAGAACCTGAGCGGCCGGCACCGCCTGCGCCAGAAGATGAACGAGGAGATGATGGCGCTTTACAGGCAGGAGGGCGTCAACCCGCTCGGGTCGATGTCGGGCTGCCTGCCCCTGCTGCTGCAGATCCCGATCCTGTACGCGTTCTACAAGATCCTGAGCATCTCGATCGAGCTGCGCAAGGCCCCGTTCATCCTCTGGATCCGCGACCTGTCGCAGAAGGACCCGTACTACATCACCCCGATCGTCATGGGCGGGACCATGCTGGTGCAGCAGATGATGACCTCCTCCGCCATGCCGGATCCCACCCAGCGCCGCATCATGTACCTGATGCCGGTGATGTTCACCTACTTCTTCATCAACTTCCCCTCGGGACTGGTGCTATATTGGCTGGTCAGCAACCTCCTCTCCATCGGCCAGCAGTATCTGGTGAACAGGCACGTGGAAGCCGAGAAGAGGGCGGCCTAGCCGGCGGTTGCGGGAGGGTCCCCGGGTGGCTGAGGATTCCGGCAGGCGTGGTGAGGCGGCCCGCGAGGATGCCGGGCCCGCGGCGGCCGAGGAGAAGGTCCGCGCCGATCCCCTCGAGATCGAGCGCCTGGCCAACCGAATGCTCGGGGGGCTCGGCCTCGAGGTCTCGGCGAGGGCCGCCGACGCGGGCGAGTCGATCGAGGTCGACATCTCGGGGGTGGACCGCGACTACTTCCTCGACCGGCGCGGCGAGGCGCTCAACGCGGTGCAGTACCTGCTCAATCGGATCGTCTACCGGGGGCGCAGGGGCAAGAAGATCCACGTCGACAGCGACGGCTTTCGCCGGATGCGCGAGGAGGAGATCGTGGAGATCGCCAGACGCGCGGCCGAGAAGGTCCTGTCGCGCGGGGAGGAGTGCGCGTTGAGCCCCCTGAACCCGTACGAGCGCCGGCTGGTGCACCTCGCCCTGCGGGAAGTGGAGGGGATCGACACGCGCAGCATCGGCGACGGCTTCCTGAAGCGCGTGCTCATCATGCCGACCGGGGAGCGGGACGCCGGCACGGGCGACGACCGCTCCTGACGGTCCCCTTCCACCGAAGCGATGAGGATGGCGCGTTCGGCCCGTCCCCGGCGTCCGGCCGCCGGGGAGGCCGGCTCCGACACCATCGTCGCGATCGCGACGCCTCCCGGGAGGGGGGGCGTGGGAGCGGTGCGCCTCTCCGGCCCGCTGGCGATCCGGATCGGCTGCGCCCTGCTCAGGGCCGCGGGGCGCGGCGGGCCGCAGGGGGCGCCCGCGCACGCTCGGGCCGTGTTCGGCCGGTTCGCGGACGGGCGCGGCCGTCCCATCGACCAGGGCTACCTGGTCACGTTCCGCGGTCCGCGCAGCTTCACGGGCGAGGACACCGCGGAGCTGTGGGCGCACGGAAGTCCGGCGGTCCTGGGGAGGCTGCTCGCGGAGGCCGTCGCCCGCGGAGCGCGGCCGGCGCTGCCGGGGGAGTTCACCCTGCGCGCCTTCCTCAGCGGCCGCATCGACGCGACCCAGGCCGAAGCGGTCCGCGATCTGGTCGAGGCGCGTACGAGCTTCCAGGCGGGGGTGGCCCTCGACCAGGTCGAGGGGCGCGTCTCGCGCGAGGTCGAACGCCAGAAGGAGCGCCTGATGGAGGCGATCGCGCGGCTCGAGGCGTCGATCGAGTTCGGCGAGGAGGGCGAGGCGGAGCGCTTCCTGCCGGAGGGCGGGGTGATGGCCGGGGTCCGGGCGATCCGGCGGGAGCTCGAGCGGCTGGCCGACGGCTTCGAGCGGGGCCGGCGGGTGCGCGAGGGGGCGCGCGTCGCCATCATCGGCTGTCCCAACGTCGGGAAATCGAGCCTGTTCAACCGTCTCCTGGAGGAGGACCGCGCCATCGTCACCGCGGCACCCGGGACGACTCGCGACCTGCTGGAGGAGAGCGTCGATCTGCGGGGCATCCCGGTCGCGCTGGTCGACACGGCCGGGATCCAGCGGGCCCGGGACGAGGCCGACGTCGAGGCGGTGCGCAGGGCGTGGGGCGCCGTCGAGAGGGCCGATCTCCTGCTGGCCGTCCTCGACCGCTCGCGCCCGCTCCGCGAGGAGGACCTAGAGGTGCTCGCCCGGCTGGACGGGGCGGAAGCGGTCGTGGTCCTCAACAAGAGCGATCTGCGCTCGGCGATCGGCCCGGACCGCGTCCTCTCCCTGCGCGAGCGCTACGGCGCGCTCGAGGTCTCGGCGCGAAGCGGAGAGGGCGTCGACGATCTGCGCCGCCGGCTGTCGGAGGCGGTCGCCGGCGGGCGGCTCGCCTCGCGCGAGGAGATCTGCCTCACCAACGTCCGGCACCACGACCTGGTGGCGCGCGCCGCGGGCGCCCTGCGTCGGGCCGAGGCCGCGGCGCGCGGCGGGGCGGGCGACGAGTACGTGGCGCTCGACCTCAAGGAGGCGCTCGATCGCCTCGGGGAGATCACCGGGGAGGTGGGCGCGGACGACATCTACGAGAGGATCTTCGGCAGCTTCTGCATCGGAAAGTGAGCGGGCGAATCTCGAGCTACGACGTCATCGTGGTCGGGGCGGGGCATGCGGGGTGCGAGGCCGCCCTGGCCGCGGCGCGCATGGGGTGCGCGACGGCGCTCGTGACCCTCGACGCGGGAGCGGTCGCCCGGCTGTCGTGCAACCCCGCCATAGGGGGGCTGGCCAAGGGGCACCTGGTGCGCGAGATCGACGCGCTCGGCGGCGAGATGGCCAGGGCGATCGACGCGACGGGCATCCAGTTCCGCCTGCTCAACGCCAGTCGGGGCCCGGCGGTCCAGGCCCCGCGGGCGCAGGCGGACCGGGAGGCCTACCCGGCCCGGATGCGGCGCGCGGTCCTGTGCACCCCTGGACTGTCCCTGGTCGAGGGATCGGCGGAGGAGCTGCTCGTCGACCGGGGCCGGGTGCGGGGGATCGTGCTGCGGGACGGGGCGGCGCTCCGGGCCCCGGCGGTCGTGGTGACCACCGGCACCTTCCTGCGCGGCCGGCTGCATATCGGCCTGAGCAGCCGGCCGGGCGGCAGGATCGGCGAGGGCCCCTCGGTGGGGCTGTCGGGTGCGTTGCGACGACTCGGGCTGCCGATGGGCCGGCTCAAGACCGGCACGCCGCCCAGGATCCTGCGCGCGTCGGTGGATTTCGGCCGGATGACGCCGCAGCCCGGGGACAGGGACCCCGTGCCGTTCTCGTTCGAGACGGAGAGCATCGCGCGCCCCCAGGTGGACTGCCACATCACCTTCACGAACCCCCGGACCCACACTCTGATCCGGGACAGCCTTCACCGCTGTCCCCTGCATACCGGCGCCATCCGGTCGGTGGGCCCGCGCTACTGCCCGTCGATCGAGGACAAGATCGTGCGGTTCGCCGACCGGGAGCGGCACCAGATCTTCGTGGAGCCGGAGGGGCTGGACCACCCCTGGGTCTACCTGAACGGCCTGTCGATGAGCCTGCCCGAGGAGGTGCAGCGGGATGTCGTGCGGACCATCCCGGGTCTGGAGAAGGCCGAGGTCGCGCGCACCGGATACGCCGTCGAGTACGACTTCGTCCAGCCGACCGCCTGCAGCCACACTCTCGAGACGCGGCGGGTGCGGGGGCTGTTCCTGGCGGGGCAGATCAACGGGACCACCGGCTACGAGGAGGCGGCCGCGCTCGGCCTGATGGCCGGGATCAACGCGGCGCTGCGGGTCCAGCGGCGCGGCGAGCTGGTGCTGTCACGGGGGGAGGGCTACATCGGCGTTCTGGTCGACGACCTGGTCCTGAAGGGGACGGGCGAGCCTTACCGGATGTTCACCTCGCGCGCCGAGTACCGCCTGCTGCTCGACATCGACACGGCCGACCTCAGGCTCACCGAGCACGGACGGTCGATCGGGCTGATCGGCGATGCTCGCTACCGCCGCTTCGTCGCGAGACGCGAGAGGATAACGCGCTTCCGGGCGAGGCTCGAATCGCTGCGCATCACTCCTAGAGGAGACGCGGGCCGCGGGGCCGGGGAGGTGCTCGGGATCCGGCTCGGCGGGCCGACGACGCCGGCGAGGCTGCTGCGGCGCAACGACGTCCGCCTGGAGGATATCGAGCGTCTGCTGGGGGAGGCGCTGCCGGGGGATCTGAGCCTCAGGGAGCGCCGTCTGGTCGAGAACCGGATGCGTTGCGCGGGGTACATCGAGCGGCAGGAGAAGGCCCTGAAGCGGCTGCGGCGGGAGGAGGGCCGGCGGATCCCGGACCGGTTCGACTACGCCTCGGTGCCGGGCCTGTCGAACGAGATCGTCGAGAAATTGACGCAGGCGCGGCCCCGGAGTCTGGCGCAGGCCGAGCGGATCTCGGGGGTCACGCCGGCGGCGCTCGCCCTGATCAACATCATCCTGGAGAGGATGCGGCGAGGCCGCGCTAGCGCAGGAACTTGTCCTTGACCTCCACACCGAAGAACTGGTAGCCGCTGTAGCGGAGGGTCAGCCGCGCCTCCCACTCCTGCTCTCCCTGGAGGTTGAGGGTGAAGGAGACGTACTCGGCCTGATCCGGCAGGGACAATCCCTGGAACTCATTGAGAAAAGTGATGTTATAGGACGCGCCTCGGGGCTTCGAGGCGAGCGGAAAGACGAGGAAGCGGGGCGCTCTCCGGTAGGCCTCCAGCTCGGCGGCCAGCCGATCGGTCTGGTTTCCCGGCTCGGCCTCGACTTTCAGGAAGTTGTAGTTCTCCGCGTCCACCCAGACCCTGCCGCTCCACTGGTAGACGGTCCTGCCGTCGGTGAACGGCAGCGGCGCGGTGAACTCTATGATGTGGGACAGCCGGAGGGAGAACCATTCCGTGCCGACGTAGCGGAAATGGAACAGGTGCTGGCGGTCGGGGGCGAACATCAGCGTCCAGGAGTAGGAATCCGGGAACCGCAGGTCGAGCGACTCCTCCTTGACGCCCCGGCCCGGCCGGCCGGTGTGCTTCTGCCGGTAGGGCATGTAGCGCTGCTCCCGGGCCTCGACGTACATGTAGTCGTAGCGCGGCTCGTCGAACGGATGGTCGCTGCTCGTGATCGTCTCGATGCACACGAAGCGCAGCGCGACCTCCTCGTAGACCTCGGCCTTCTCTGCGAGCCGTCTCAGCAGCGAGGGCAGGTCCGGCGCGGCGGCGGCGTCCGGGCTTGACCCCGGCGCGCTCCGGGGGGGAGGCGCGAGCGGCAGCGCGGAGTCGGCCGCCAGCAGGGCGAAGACCCCGAATGCAGCGACGGCCCGGTGCAGGCGGATCTGTCGTATCCTTGCCGCTGACGTGTCGGCCAAGAGCCCTCCCATGGTGCGCTGAAGTGGCCGCTATGGTACCCCGCCGCTCTCGCCGGGGGATCACCCGAGGGGAAACCTCCTTCCGCGCCGCCCTCGGCGCGTCGGCGCGCGAGCACGGCCGCACCCTGTCGGACGGGGAGCTCGACGCCCTGGAGGTCCACTATCGTCTGCTCCTGCGCTGGAACCGGAGGATCAACCTGACCGGCCTCAGGGGGGAGGCGGCGATCCTGCGGCGGCACTTCCTCGAGCCGATAGCGGCGGCCGACCTCCTCGGGGACGAAGGGACGCTCGTCGACCTCGGGTCGGGCAACGGGTTCCCGGCCGTTCCCCTCAAGATACTCCACCCCCGGCTATGTCTCGTCATGGTCGAGTCGAGCGAGAAGAGGTCGGCCTTCCTGTGGGCGGTCATCCGGGAGACCGGCCTGACCGGGGCCCGGGTCGAGACCCGCCGGGTCCGGGCCGCGGCGGACCTGTCCGACCTGCTGCCCTGCCGGCACCTGACCTCTCGCGGTGTTCGGGCGCCCGATCTGCTCCGGGACCGTGGCGGGGCGCCCGCCGTGCTGGAGCCGGGCGGGCGCGCGCTGCTGTTCGTGGCGGAGAAGGACGCGGCGGCGCTCAGGGGGCGCCCCTTGCCGGGGACCACCGTGACCGGGACACGCCGCCTGCCCGGGGCCGGCTCGATCGTGGCGATTCTCGAGCCCGGCGACTGAGGGGCGTGCTCCCACGTCCGGATGTTCCACGTGGAACACTTTGTCCGTCCCCTGGCCCGATGTTCCACGTGGAACACTCCCGCGCCGCGCAGCGATGTTCCACGTGGAACATCCCCGGAGCCCCGCGGTTGTGGGCGGGGGCCGCGGCGCCGGCCCGGCTGTGCTAACCTTCCGCCCGCCATGGCCCGGGTCGTCGCCATCGCCAATCAGAAGGGTGGGGTGGGGAAGACCACCACGGCGATCAGCCTCGCCGCCGCACTCGCCATCGCCGAGAGATCGACCCTGCTAGTGGACGTCGACCCCCAGTCATCCTCCACCAAGGGGATGGGGCTGCGGCCGGGCCCGGCCGGAGACATGTACGCGGTCATGTCCGGCGAGGCCGGGCTCGATGAGATCCCGCTGCCCACCGAGCTGGAGTTCCTGACGGTCGCCCCGGCGGGCCGCGACCTGGTCGGCGTAGAGGTGGAGCTCGTCGGGGCTCGGGGCAGGGAGTACCGGCTCAGGCAGGCCCTCGAACCCGTCAAGGGCAGGTTCCATTACGTCCTGATCGATTGCCCCCCGTCGCTCGGCCTGCTGACCGTCAACGCGCTGGCTGCGGCCGATGGAGTCCTGATACCGGTGCAGTGCGAGTACCTTGCGCTGGAGGGGCTCTCGGAACTGGTGGACACCCTCAAGAGGGTGCAGGCGTCCCTCAATCCGGGGCTCGAGATCGACGGGATCCTGCTGACGATGTTCGACGAGCGCACCAACCTGTCGCGGCAGGTGGTCGCCGACATCAGGGGGCACTTCGGGAGAAGCGTCTACTCCACCATCATTCCGCGCAACGTCAGGCTCGGCGAGGCGCCGAGCTTCGGCAGGCCGATCATGCTCTACGACATCCGCTCGAAGGGTGCTGAATCGTATCTGACCCTGGCCCGAGAGGTGATCCGTCGCTATGAGAAGACAAGCGCTCGGCAAAGGCCTGAGCAGCCTCATCCCTGAGCCGGTACCGCGGCAGGACCCCGGCTTCATCATGCTGGACGTCGACCGGATCCAGCCCAACCCCTACCAGCCCCGCTCGGAGTTCGCCGACCTGGAGCAGCTCGCCGGCTCGATCAGGGACAACGGGATGGTGCAGCCTATCGTCGTCCGGCGGGAGGCCGGCAGCTTTCGCCTGGTCGCCGGAGAGCGGCGCTGGAGGGCCGCGCGGATCGCGGGAGTGCGGAGCATCCCGGCCGTGGTGCGCGCGGTGCCGGACGATCGCCTCCTGGAGCTGGCCCTGATCGAGAACCTGCAGCGCAAGGGGCTCAACCCGATCGAGGAGGCCAAGGCGTACGAGGTCCTGGTCGGCCGGATGAGGCTGTCTCAGGCCGAGGTGGCGAAAAGGGTCGGCCGCGACCGCTCGTCAGTAGCTAACTCATTGAGAATATTGAGGTTACCAGGAGAGGTTCAGGATCTCCTCAGGGAGGGCAGCCTGTCGGTCGGACACACCAAGGTCCTCATGGCAATTGCCGACGCCGGGACTCAGATTAGGGTGGCGAGAGAGATCGTCCGCAACCTTCTCTCGGTCCGCGAGGCCGAGCAGAAGGTGGCGGAGGCCCTCCGGGGCTCCGGCGGCCGGAGGCGGACGTCGGCGGCGCCGCAGCCCGACCCGAACGTCCGGGCGGCCGAGGATCGCCTGCGTCGGGCTCTCGGCACCAAGGTCCGGATCGTCAAGAAGGGCGCGCGCGGGCGCATCGAGATCGATTTCTATTCGGAAGCCGAGCTGGACAGGCTGTACGGCTTCCTCTTGACGGCGGAGAAGGGGCACTGAGCAGCGTCGGCCGCCCCCGACCGTCGGGAGGGCGGGCGACGATGATGAAGAAGGGAGGGCTGGTGATGCCGTTCAACAAGGAGGGCCTGTTGCGGGACCACGTGGTCCAGGACGACATCAGCGGGTTTCTGGCCGAGGGGACGGAGATCTCGGGGGAGATCCGCTTCCGGAACGTCCTGCGCGTCGACGGGAAGATCAGCGGCAAGGTGATCTCGGAGAAGGAGCTGGTGGTTGGCGAGAACGGGACGGTCGAGGCCGACATCGAGGTCGGCGTGCTCTCCGTGAGCGGCAAGGTCAGCGGCACCCTCAACGTCAAGGAGAGGGTGGAGATCCACCCCACCGGATCGGTCGTCGGCGACCTGACGCTGGAGAGGCCGAACCTGGTGATCCACGAGGGGGGCGTGTTCGAGGGGAACATCGACATGAACGCCGGCAAGCGCAAGAAGGAGACCGCAGACGCCCGCGCGAGGGGCGCGGAGATCGAGTCGATCCGCAGGCAGAGCGGGGCCGGCTGAGCCTCGGGCGCGGGCCCTGCTCCCCGCGCCCGTCCCCCGGCGCCGGGCCGCGCCCGCCCTGCCGCCGGGGCCTACCGAAGCCCCTCGCCGCGTTTGACACCCCGGCGGGGGCTGTGCTATTTTCCGAACCCCTCTCTGTACACAGGGGAGCGAGGGTGCGATCGACCCCGGCGGCGCCCGCAACATGAGGCGGTCCCGGGGTCTCTTGATGTTTCTCCGGCGGATCGCCGCCTCAGGCGCCGGCCCCTCCCGGCGGGAGCACGACCGTTGAACCCGGCGAACATCGCGAAGAGGTACGCCCGGGCGCTGGCGGAGGTCGCCGGACCCCGCCTCGAGAGGGTGGCCTCCGATCTCGACCTGCTGGCCCGGGTCCTGGCCCGCCGGCCGCAGCTGATGCGCTTCTTCGAGGACCCCTCCGTCAGGCGTCGGGACAAGGAGGAGGCCGCGGGCACCCTCACCGGGAGGGCCCGGGTCGGCGCGCTCACCCGGCGGTTCGTCGCGGTGCTGATCGAGAACCGCCGCCTGGCGGCCCTGCCGGCCATCGCCCGGGCCTTCGCGGAGATCAGGGACGAGAGGCTGGGCGTCCTTCCCGTGGAGGCGACCACCGCGGTGCCGCTGTCACCCGAACAGAAGAGACGGTTCCGCGAGTCGCTGGAAAGGATGACGGGCCGCAGCGTACGGCTTGAATGGCAGGTCGACCCGGAAGTGCTGGGCGGGGCGCGCGCCCGGATCGGCTCGCGGGTCTACGACGGGACGCTGAGGCGGCAGCTGGAGGTGTTGAGGGAGCGGCTGGCCGGGACGCGATAGGTCGTGGGAGGCAGGACGGGGGAGTGGGCATGGCGGAGATCAGGGCGGACGAGATCGCCACCGTTCTCAGGCGGCGGATCGAGGGGTTCAAGAGCGGCGTCGACGTCACGGAGGAGGGGACCGTGATCGCCGTGGGTGACGGCATCGCGCGCGTCTACGGGCTGCAGAACTGCATGGCGGTCGAGCTGTTGGAGCTGCCCCACGGCGTCTTCGGGGTGGCGCTGAACCTCGAGGAGGAGTCGGTCGGGGCGGTGCTCCTCGGGGAGTTCACCCGCATCAAGGAGGGGGACACCGTCCGTCGCACCGGGCGGATCATGGACGTCCCGGTCGGTCAGCCGCTGGTGGGGCGCGTGGTCAACCCCCTGGGGCAGCCCCAGGACGGGAAGGGCCCCGTCGCCGCCGAGGAGAGGGGGGTTCTGGAGCGCCTCGCGCCCGGCGTGGTCGACCGGCAGCCGGTCAAGGAACCGCTGCAGACGGGCATCAAGGCGATCGACGGGATGATCCCGATCGGGCGCGGGCAGCGCGAGCTGATCATCGGCGACCGTCAGACCGGGAAGACCGCCCTCGCCGTCGACACCATCATCAACCAGAGGGGCTCCGGGGTGATCTGCGTCTACGTGGCGATCGGGCAGAAGCGCTCGACGATCGCGCAGGTGGTCAAGACGCTCGACGAGAACGGCGCGATGCCGTACACCATCGTGGTCGCCGCGTCGGCCTCCGAGCCGGCGACCCTGCAGTACGTCGCCCCCTACGCGGGCTGTGCCATGGGCGAGTACTTCCGCGACCGGGGCGGGCACGCGCTGGTGATCTACGACGACCTCAGCAAGCACGCCGCGGCGTACCGGGAGATCTCGCTCCTGCTGCGCCGGCCCCCGGGCCGCGAGGCCTACCCGGGGGACGTCTTCTACCTGCACTCGCGCCTGCTGGAGCGGGCGGCCAAGCTCAACGACGCGTCGGGCGGTGGCTCGCTCACGGCTCTGCCGGTGATCGAGACCCAGGCCGGAGACGTCTCGGCCTACATCCCCACGAACGTCATCTCGATCACCGACGGCCAGATCTACCTGGAGAGCGATCTCTTCTATTCCGGGATCCGCCCGGCGGTCAACGTCGGTCTCTCGGTCAGCCGGGTCGGCGGCAACGCGCAGATCAAGGCGATGAAGCAGGTCGCGGGGACCCTGCGGCTCGACCTGGCGCAGTACCGCGACATGGCCGCGTTCGCCCAGTTCGGTTCGGAGCTGGACCGGGCGACGCAGGCGCAGCTCGGCCGCGGCCGGCGCCTGACCGAGCTCCTCAAGCAGGGACAGCACCGCCCGCTGTCCGTCGAGAAGCAGGTGATCGCCCTCTACGCGGGGATCAACGGCTACCTGGACGACCTGCGGGTGGAGCAGGTTCGCCCCTTCGAGGAGGCCGTGTACCGGCACCTCGATGGGCCCGGGCGGGCGGTGGCCCGGATGGTGGTCGAGAAGGGCTCGCTCGACGACGAGGCGAAGGCCGCGATCGGCAAGATGCTGGACGCCGTCAAGGAGGATTTCGTCGCGAGGAACGCGGCGGCCTGAGGGGGCACGCGGCTCGATATGGCGAACGTCCGCGACTACCGAACCCGTATCCGGAGCGTCAGGAGCACGCAGCAGATCACCCGCGCCATGAAACTGGTCGCGGCCGCGAAGCTGCGCCGCGCCCAGGAGAGGATCGTGGCCGCGCGCCCGTACGCCAGGAAGATGAGGGAGGTGCTCGCGTCCCTGGCGGCGCGGGTCCACCCCGAGAGGCACCCGCTGCTGGCGCGCCGTCCCGAGCAGAGGGTGATCGCGGTCGTGGTGAGCGCCGACAAGGGCCTGTGCGGGTCGTTCAACACCAACATCCTGGCCCGGGCCCGCTCCTTCCTGGACGGGATGCGGGACCGCGACGTCCGCGTCGACGTGGTCGGCCGCAAGGCGCGCGACTGGTTCCGGAGGCGTCGCTACGCGACGCGGCGGGAGTTCGTCGACCTGTTCCGCGACCTGTCGCCGGGGCACGCGCGCGTCATCGCGTCCGACCTCACCCGGGGGTTCGCGGCCGCCGAGTTCGACGCGGTCTACCTGGTCTACAACGAGTTCAAGTCGGCGATCCAGCAGAGGGTGGTGGTCGAGCCGCTCCTGCCGGTCCGCCCCTCGGCCCTCGGCGGCGGGGAGGGCGACGCCGCCGCGACGGCGACGGAGTATATCTACGAGCCGAGCCGGGCCGTCCTGTTCGACGCGCTGCTGCCGAAGCACGTGGAGACGCAGGTCTACCGCGCGCTGCTGGAGTCGGCCGCGGCCGAGCACGGGGCGCGGATGGCGGCGATGGACAACGCCACCCGCAACGCCGAGGAGATGATCGAGTCGCTGACCCTGCAGATGAACAAGATCCGCCAGGCCTCGATCACCAAGGAGATCCTCGAGGTGGTCAGCGGCGCGGAGGCGCTGAAGTGATCCGGCGAGCCCGCGCCCGCGGGTGATGGTCGCTTGCCCGCGGGCGCCCCGGCGTGCGGCAGATGAGGACCCGGCTCCGATCCGGCGAGGAGGTGGCGGCGGTGGCGCGCCGGCACTGGATCGTCCTCAGCGGGCCGTTCGGGGCCGCCCTGTTCCTGCTGGGCTGCCTCGTCGCGGCCCGGTTCGTCGATCGGCCGTGGCTGTCCCCCGCGGCCGCGACGCTGTTTCTGGCCTCGGCGGCGTGGGCGCTGTGGAGGTGGCTGGTGTGGCGGTGCGACCTGTGGGCGGTCACGTCGCACAGGGTGATCGACGAGGCCGGGGTGCTGGGCGTGCGGGTGGTCGACAGTCCGCTCGACACCATCCACAACGTCACCTGCGAGCGCTCCCTGCTCGGGCGGATCCTGAACTACGGCACCCTCAACGTCCAGACGGCCGCGGAGAGGGGGTCGACGACGATCCCTCACGCCGCCGCGCCGGAGGATCTGAGGGAGACGATACTGGAGCTCATGGAACGGTACCGCCGCGGCCCGGCGGGCCGAGCGGCGCCGGAGGCCGCCGCAGCCGGGGCTCCCGGCGGCGGCACCAAGGAATGCCCTTACTGCGCCGAGACGATCAAGGCGCGGGCGACGGTCTGCCGGTTCTGCGGGCGCAGCCTGTGAGGGCGGGGACGGGCGGGCGCCCGGCGCGGGCGGCGGCGAGAGGGGAGGATCGATGAACGTCGGCAAGGTCGTGCAGATCATCGGGCCCGTGGTGGACGTGGAGTTCACCGAGGAGAACCTCCCGCCGATCTACAACGCGGTGCGGATCACCAGCGAGGGATTCGACGTGCCGGTGCCGATCGACGTCACCGCCGAGGTGGAGCAGCACCTCGGGGAGGGCCGGGCCCGGTGCGTGGCGATGGAGCCCACCGAGGGGATGGTGAGGGGCATGAGGGCCGTCGACACCGGAGCGCCCATCCAGGTGCCGGTCGGCCGCGAGGTCCTAGGCCGCGTGATCAACGTCCTGGGCAAGCCGGTCGACAAGCAGGGCGAGCTGCGGGCGAAGAGGTTTCTGCCGATCCACCGCGAGGCCCCCTCGTTCGAGGAGCAGAGCACCGAGATGCGGATGTTCGAGACCGGCATCAAGGTGATCGACCTCCTCGAGCCGTACCTCAAGGGCGGCAAGACGGGGCTGTTCGGGGGCGCGGGCGTCGGCAAGACCGTCATCATCATGGAGCTGATCCACAACGTCGCGCTCAAGCACGGTGGCGTGTCGGTCTTCTCCGGCGTCGGGGAGCGCACCCGCGAGGGGAACGACCTGTGGCTGGAGATGAAGGAGTCGGGGGTGCTCGGCAAGGCGGCGCTGATCTACGGGCAGATGACAGAGCCGCCCGGCGCGAGGCTGCGCGTCGGCCTGACCGGCCTGACGGTGGCCGAGTACTTCCGCGACTTCGAGGGACAGGACGTCCTCCTGTTCATCGACAACATCTTCCGCTTCACCCAGGCCGGCTCGGAGGTGTCGGCGCTGCTCGGGCGGATGCCGTCGGCGGTCGGCTACCAGCCGACCCTGGCGACCGAGCTCGGGGAGCTGCAGGAGCGGATCACCTCGACGGTCAAGGGATCGATCACCTCGGTGCAGGCCATCTACGTCCCGGCGGACGACTACACGGACCCGGCCCCGGCCACAACCTTCGCCCATCTGGACGCCTCCACCAACCTGTCGCGCAAGATCGCCGAGCTTGGGATCTATCCCGCCGTCGACCCCCTGGCCTCGACCTCGCGCATCCTCGACCCGAGCGTGGTCGGGCCCGAGCACTACGAGGCGGCGCGGGCGGTGCAGAGCGTCCTGCAGCGCTACAAGGACCTGCAGGACATCATCGCCATCCTGGGGATCGATGAGCTCTCCGAGGAGGACAAGCTGACGGTGGCGCGGGCCCGCAAGATCCAGAGGTTCCTGTCCCAGCCCTTCTTCGTGGCCGAGCAGTTCACCGGCCTGGAGGGGAAATACGTGCCGATCGCCGAGACCGTCCGGGGCTTCAAGGAGATCGTCGAGGGCAGACACGACGAGGTGCCGGAGCAGGCGTTCTACATGGTCGGGGGGATCGACGAGGTGCTCGCCAAGGCCGAGAGGATGAGGAGGGCCGCCTGAAGCGATGGCCGCCGACAGGATCCGGCTGGAGATCGTCACCCCTGAGCGGCGCCTGGTCACCGAGATGGTGGACGAGGTCGTGCTCCCCGGGGGCCAGGGGTACCTGGGGGTCCTCCCCGGGCACGCGCCCCTGCTGACCTCCCTGGGGATCGGGGAGATGGTCTTCCGGCGCGACGGGGCACGGCGCTACCTGGCGGTCTCGGGCGGGTTCGCGGAGGTCCTTTCGGATCGCGTCAGCGTCCTGGCCGAGGTCGCGGAGCGCTCCGAGGAGATCGACCGGGAGCGCGCGGAGCGCTCCCGCGACCGGGCGCTCGGCCGGCTGCGCGGACGCGGGGAGCGGGTCGACTTCGGGCGGGCGCAGGCCTCGCTCCAGAGGGCGCTGACCCGCCTGCGTGCCGCCGGGCGTCCCGCTTCCGGGTAGCCGAGCGGCGTCGGCCGGGAGCCGGAACGATGCAGGTGCGCCCCTACCTCTCAGTCATCATCCCCGCCTTCAACGAGGAGCGCCGGATCGGCGACAGCCTGTCCCGGGTCCGCGCGCACCTCGCGCCCCCCTCGGCCCCTTGCGAGGTGCTCGTCGTGGACGACGGCAGCCACGATCGCACGGCCGCGATCGTGGAGCGCATCGCGGCGGCGACCACCCCGGGGCCCGGCGCCGCGGTGACGCTGCGCCTGCTCCGAAACGGCCGGAACCGGGGGAAGGGGTACAGCCTGAAGCACGGCGTGCTGGCGGCACGGGGCGATTTCCTCCTGCTCAGCGACGCCGATTTCTCCACCCCGATCGAGGAGCTGGAGCGGCTCCTGCGTCCGGTCGAGTCGGGCGAGTGCGCGATCGCCATCGGGTCGCGGGGCCTGGCCGCCTCGCGCATCGAGAGGCGCCAGCCGCTCTGGCGCGAGCTGATGGGGCGCTGCTTCAACCTGCTGGTGCGCGCCATCACCGGCCTGCCGTACCGCGATACGCAGTGCGGCTTCAAGGTGATGCGCCGCGAGGCGGTGCTGCCGCTGTTCCGGGCGGCCCGCGTGGAGCGCTTCGCCTACGACGTCGAGATCCTGTACCTGGCGCGCAAGGCCGGCGTCAAGGTGCTGGAGGTGCCGGTGCTCTGGCGCGACAGCCCCGCCTCGAAGGTCCACGCCCTGTTCGACTCCGTCGACATGCTGAAGGACATCGTCGGCGTCGTGGCGCGCGACCGGCGCGGGCGGTACGGCCTCCCGCCGGGCCGGGCGGCGGCCCGATGAGCGGGCCCGGCCGGCGGCGGGCGCCGCGCGGCGGCAAGGTGCTCGCGCCGTCGAGCGCCGCCGTCCTGGTGGCGCGGCTGAAGCGCCGCGGCCGGTCCGTGGTGTTCACCAACGGCTGCTTCGATCTCCTCCACGCCGGGCATCTGTTCCTGCTGGAGAGGGCGCGCTCCTGCGGCGACGTGCTGGTGGTCGGGGTCAACGCCGACCGCTCGGTGCGCGCCCTGAAGGGCCCGGGGCGGCCGATCGTGCCGCTCGCCGAGAGGATGGAGATCCTCGCCGCCCTGCGCGCCGTCGACTACGTCGTGCCCTTCGCCGGGGCGACCCCGGCCCGCCTGATCGGGCGGTTGAGGCCCGATGTCCTGGTGAAGGGCGGAGACTATCGCCCGGCGGAGATCGCCGGGAGGGAGACGGTCGAGGCTTCCGGGGGGAGGGTCGTCACGGTGCCGCTGCGCAAGGGCCGCTCCACGACCGGCCTGATCCGCCGTGCGCTGCGCGCGGCGCGGGCGGCCCCCGGGGCCGCGCGGGGGGCGGGGAGATGAGCCCCGGGATCCGCTCGATCCTCGATCTGGAGGAGCGCGACCCGGGGCTGCGCGCGGCGCTGGAGCGGCTGGGGCGCCCCGGCGGCCGGCTCAGGCTGGGCGGCCTGAGCGCGTCGGCCGCGTCGGTTCTGCTCCCCGCCCTGCTGCGTCGCGCGCCGGGCGGCAAGGTCGTGCTCCTGGTCCCGGGGGAGCGGGAGGCGGAGCAGTTCCGCGACGATCTCGCCTTCTGCACCGCCGCCCTGCGCGGGGGCGGAGCGCGGGTGTTGCTCTTCCCCTGCCTCGAGGCCGACCCGTACCAGGAGATGGAGCCCCATCTGCGCGTCGCGAGCGACAGGGTGCGGGCGCTCCGGGCGCTGCGGCGGAGGGGGGAAGCGATCGTGGTGGCGCCGATCCGCTCGCTCATCTACCCGCTCGCGCCTCCGGCGAGGTTCGACGCCTACCGGATGAGCCTGGCGCAGGGCCGGGAGATCCGTCCGGACGACCTGTCGGCCTTCCTCCTCGCCGCGGGGTACGTGAGGGTCGATCTGGTGTCGACGCCCGGGGAGTTCTCGCGCCGGGGCGGGATCGTCGACCTCTATCCCGCGGAGGAAGGCCCGATGCGCGTCGAGTTCTGGGGGGACGAGATCGAGTCGCTGCGCCGCTTCGATCCGGAGACCCAGAGGTCGACCGGGCGGATGGCGAGCGCCGAGGTGCCTCCGGTGCGCGAGTACCCCTGGGACGCGGGGGCGCTGGAGAGGCTGCGGTCGGCGCTGGAGTCGCGGCGCGAGGCACGGCGGGGATCCGGCCTGCGCGGCATGCTGGCCCGCTCATCCGACCTCGACGAGCGGATCGAGGCGCTGGCCGCCGGCCGGACCTTCCGCGGCTTCGAGGCGTGCGTCCGCCTGGTCGAGCCCCGCCCCGCGACCCTGTTCGACTACGCCCCGGAGGCGCTCCTCGCCTGCTGGGAGGAGGAGCAGATCCTCTCCGAGCTGGAGTCGGTCCGCGTGGAGCTGCACGGCGGGCTGGACCTCACCGAGGGGTTCGGTATGCCGCCCCCGGACGACCTGCTGGTCGGTCATTCGGATCTGGCGGCGCGGGCCCGTGACGTCGGCCTGCGCCTGACGGAGCTGGCGCTCGAGGACGGGCCGGGCGCTCGCTCCTTCCGGGTGTCGTGCGCTCCCCCCCGATCCTACCGCGGGCGCCTCCAGGAGCTATCGGCGGACCTGAGCCGGGCGCCGGCGGGCTTGACGACGCTCTTCCTGATGCACAGCGCGGGCCACATCGAGCGGCTCGCGGAGGTCCTCGACGAGTACGGCCTGCCGTCGAGGGTGATCGGGGAGACGGCGGGGGACGTTCCCGCCGCCGCGCTCGGCGCGTCCCGGCGGTTGATCGCGTCCGGGCGCCTCTCCCGGGGGTTCGTGCTCGGCGGCGTCGGGCTGCAGGTGCTGACCGAGAGGGAGGTGTTCGGCGAGCCGGCCGAGCGGGAGACGCGCAGACGTCGGGTGGCGGCGTTCAGCCCGGACTTTCGCGATCTCAAGGTCGGCGACCTGGTGGTGCACGCGGAGCACGGCATCGGGCGGTATTCGGGCGTTGCCCGCGTCGGCGGGGAGACGGCGGAGCGGGACTTCATGCTGCTGACCTACGACGGCGGGGACAAGCTGTACGTGCCGACCGACCGGCTGGACCTGGTGCAGCGCTATTCGGGGACGGGCGGCGCGCGGCCGCGTCTGGATCGACTGGGGGGTTCCGGCTGGGAGCGGACCAAGAGGAAGGTCCGCAGGGCGATGCGGGAGATGGCCGGGGAGCTGCTCGATCTCTACGCCGCCCGCCGGGCGGCGCGCGGCGTCGCCTACTCGCCCGATACGCCCTGGCAGAAGGAGTTCGAGGACGCCTTTCCGTACTCCCTGACGCCCGATCAGGAGAGGACCATCGGCGAGGTCAAGGCCGACATGGAGAGCGAGGTGCCCATGGACCGCCTCGTTTGCGGGGACGTCGGGTTCGGCAAGACCGAGGTCGCGATGCGCGCCGCCTTCAAGGCGGTGATGGACGGCAAGCAGGTCGCCGTCCTCTGCCCGACGACCGTGCTGGCGCTCCAACACCTGAACACCTTCAGGGATCGCTTCTCCTCGTGGCCGGTGAGCATCGACATGATCTCCCGTTTCCGACCCCCGAAAGAGCGCCGGCGGATCCTCGAGGCGGTGGCGGCGGGCAGGGTCGAGGTGCTGGTCGGGACGCATCGGCTGCTGTCCGGGGACGTGCGCTTCAGGGACCTGGGCCTGCTGATCGTGGACGAGGAGCAGCGCTTCGGGGTGGGACACAAGGAGGCGATCAAGGCGATGAAGAAGGACGTGGACGTCCTGACCCTCACCGCCACACCGATCCCCAGGACTCTGCAGATGTCGCTCGCGGGGATCCGCGACATGTCGGTGATCGAGACGCCCCCGGAGAACCGCCTGGCGATCCAGACCGCCATCGTCCCGTTCCGGGAGGGGGTGATCGCCGCCGCCCTGAGGAACGAGCTCCGGAGGGGCGGCCAGGTCTACTGCGTCCACAACCGGGTGGAGTCCATCGGGGGGATGGCCCACCTGCTGCACAGGCTCGTGCCGGAGGCGCGGGTGGGGGTGGCGCACGGGCAGATGAGCGAGACGGCGCTCGAGCGCACCATGATCCGTTTCCTGGGCGGCGAGTTCGACGTGCTGCTCGCGACGACGATCATCGAGAACGGGCTCGATATCCCGCGCGTCAACACCATCGTGGTCAACCGCGCCGACCGGTTCGGCCTGGCGCAGCTCTACCAGCTCCGCGGGCGGGTCGGGCGATCGGATCGGCGGGCCTACGCCTACCTGCTGGTGCCGGCCCGCAAGGCCCTCAGCCCGATCGCGCGCCGCCGCCTCAAGGCGCTGCAGGAGTTCACCGAGCTCGGGTCGGGGTTCCGGATCGCGGCGATGGACCTGGAGATCCGCGGGGCCGGCAACCTTCTCGGGCCCGAGCAGAGCGGGCATATCGCCGCGGTGGGGTTCGAGATGTACTGTCAGATGCTGGGCAGGGCGGTGCGCGAGATGAAGGGTGAGCCGCCGCCTCCGGAGGTCCGGGCCCAGATCAACCTCGGGGTCGACATCCGCATCCCGGACGAGTCGATCCCCGATTTCGGCGACCGCCTGGTCCTGTACAAGAAGATCGCCTCCGCCGCGGGCGACGACGAGATCCGGCAGATCCGCGAGCGGATCCGGGACCTGTACGGGGATCTCCCCCGCCAGGCCGAGCACCTCCTCGGCCTGGCGTCCCTGCGGCTGCTCGCCGACCGGCTCGGGATTCGGTCGATCGACTTCCGCTCGGGGCGGGTCGAGATCCGCTTCGCCGAGGGTCCGCCGATCGATCCCGGGCGCCTGGTGTCGCTCGCGGCGCGTGGCGCCGACGTCCGCCTCACCCCGGGAGGGGTGCTGCGCGCCAAGCTCGACGGCGGCGCGCCGGGTGACGGCGGGCGGATCGAGGCGATCCGCGATCTGTTGCTGGCCCTCGGACCGTGTGGTAGCATGAGCCCCACGACTCAGCCCGCCACAGCCGGGTCATCCAACGGGGACCGGTGATCGCGACCACGCCAGGATCGGTCGGCTCGCGCGCCGCGCCGCGCGCGCTCGCGCTCCTCCTGCTCGCCGCGGGACCGGCGTCGTGCGAGGGGCGAGGGGACGGGCCCGGCGGAGGCGGCACCGCCCCGGCGAGCGAACCCGGGTTCGTCGTGGCCACCGTCGGGGGCGAGCCGATCGCGTACTCGAGCTTCGAGCGCTACCTGAAGGACAACGCTCTGGAGGACGTCCCGGCGGGGCACCAGGAGGACGCCATCAAGAGCAGCCTGCTGGACCAGTTCCTGGAGGAGCACCTGCTCCTGGCGAAGGCCCGCGACCTCGAGGTCGTCGTGTCCGAGGCCGAGATCGATGCGTACCTCAAGGAGATCGGGGTGACCGAGGGGGAGGCCGAGGTGGCCGTGCCGGAAGGGAAGGAGGCCTTCCGGGAGAAGGTGCGCCGCGGGCTCGTCCTGCAGAAGGTGAAGGACGAATCGGTGTTGAGCAAGGTCGAGGTCTCCCCGGGGGAGGTGGAGGATTATCTGAAGAGACAGCCGGACCTGCTGCGGCCGTCTCGCGTGATCGCCCTGCGGCAGATCCTGCTGGATGATCGGATGCTGGCCGAAAGGCTGGCCAGGCGGCTGTCGGCCGACCCGGCGCAGTTCGAGACGACGGCGAGGGAGCACTCGGTCGCGCCGGACCGCGGCGAGGTCCGCGCCTACAGGGAGGAGGAGCTGCCTCCCGACCTCCGCGGGGCGCTGTTCGCGCTCGAGCCGGGACAGGTCAGCGGCGTGCTGGAGCACGCGCGCCGATACCTGATCTTCCAGATGGTCCGCAAGAGCGAGACCAGCAGCCAGGACCCGGACGAGACCAAACGGCGCGTCCGCCTGGAGCTGTTCCA